>NZ_JAKOAV010000035.1 GCF_029478095.1 Pelotomaculum isophthalicicum JI
GCGTTACTCACCCGTCCGCCACTAAGGTTACAATTCGCAAGCTTCCTCGTAACCTCCGTTCGACTTGCATGTGTTAAGCACGCCGCCAGCGTTCGTCCTGAGCCAGGATCAAACTCTCCATTTATATCTGAATAGTTTGTTTTCTTGGCTCTTTTTCTTCTTTCGGAATGTACTGCTCGCTTCTAGCTTTCGCTTCGACGAGAGTCATGTGCTTTCAGTAGCCGGTTGTCTATCGCCGGCAGTCTTATTGATGCGCTAATAAATTCGCGCCTGCAATTTATTCTGACTACTGACTACTGACTTCTGACTACTGTGATTTCCATCCATCCACTGTTTAGTTTTCAAAGACCTCTTGCTCGTTCACCGCCTTTTTAGCGGCGACATCTGCTATCTTATCACTTTTCACCGGCTCGTGTAAACAGGTATTTGTTGGTCCATTTACCTTTCATTTTACCCGCGCCGCAACGTTTATTAATTTATCATAAGCCGTCGTATTCTGTCAAGGCGTTTTATAATATTTTTAACACAAATAATATTTTTTATTTGCCGGACACATTGCCCAAAATACCACCCGGCAACGTCACAAAGGTATCTGGAATACTGCCGACTATGATATTCTCTGTCAACGGCATTTGAGTAGATATTACCGCTTCGCCGGATTTAGACGGCACAACGATGCGCACGTTCGTATCCAGGTTGAGGTAGATTGTATGCTTGGTCTGGTTAATACCGGCCGATTCGAATTTATCAGTTATATTAAACTTGACCGATCCCACTTGCATAATACTATACCTTAATCTAGGCCCACTATTAGCGAAAATAGGAAATCCGAACACCTGGCCAATGGGAATGCTAAAAGACTGCCACCTCAAGTTTTCTAATGCTTTTTGCGCGGCCATTGAGGTGTTTGACGCAATCCTGTTTACTCTGAGCGTATCAGCCTGCATCAAGGTTATTCTACCCTCGTTGTCCTTATGAATATATATCAAATCCTGATAACGAATATTTTCACTCGTAGCCTCTTCATGTAATGACTCCTGGATCGCCTCGGTAACCAGCTGAACAGCTTTAACTTCAGCGACGTTAAAAAAAACGTCCCTTAATTTTATGTCCAACAACATTAATATTCCCATAAGGGAAATACTGACAACCATAATAATAAAAGCTTTCTTGTACGGCCGTCTTCTTTTAAACATATACTCACCTCCTCATGTGCCCAAATATCATATCAACATTAATTTATGACTGACGACGCGAAACGATAGCAGAAGGAAATAAAAAAGATCTCTATATAAAGAGATCTTTACAACAATATTTTTTAAAGTATTTCTACAGGATTATTTAACGATAAACTGGTGATAAACCTTTTTCCCTTTTTTAATCATCATTTTTCCGTCAACAAAATCCTTTTCCTTAAGCATTAAGAACATATCATCCACCTTGTTGCCGTTGACTGACACGCCCCCTTGGGCAATCAACCTTCTTCCTTCTCCTTTGGAAGAAATCAACCCTGCCAGAAGCATTAAATCCAAAATTCCCGTTCCTCCGGAAACATGCTCCCTGTTTAATGTAGTTGTGGGCACGTTTTCAAAATTATCTCCGGCGCCGAATAAAGATTCGGCCGCGCTCCTGGCTTTGACCGCCTCATCTTCTCCGTGAATGAGCTTAGTAACTTCATAGGCCAGCACTTTCTTTGCTTCATTTATTTGTTCTCCCGGCAGGCTGCCGAGCCTCTTAACCTCTTCCATGGGCAAAAAGGTTAACAGCGCCAGGCAGTTTTCCACGTCCGGATCATTGATATTTCTCCAGTATTGATAGAATTCATAAGGACTGGTTTTCTCGGCATCCAGCCATAAAGCGCCGGTTTCTGTCTTTCCCATTTTTTTGCCTTCACTGGTCGTAAGCAATGTGAAGGTCAAACCATAGGCTTCCACGCCTGCTTTTCTTCTGATCAGATCTGTTCCCGCCAGAATATTAGACCACTGATCATCTCCGCCTAACTGTATGACGCAATTATATTTTCTGTATAATTCCAAGAAATCATAAGCTTGCATCAACTGATAGTTGAATTCTAAAAACGTTAGGCCTCTTTCCAATCTGTTCTTATAACTTTCCGCCGTCAGCATCCTGTTAACAGAAAAATACACGCCTATTTCCCTGAGAAAATCTATGTAGTTTAACCGCAGCAGCCACTCCCCGTTATCAACCATGATGGCCCGTTCTTCATTAAAATCAATAAATCTTGACAGTTGTTTCTTAAAACACTCACTGTTGTGCCGGATAGTTTCCGGCGTCATCATTTTTCTCATGTCGGTTTTGCCGCTCGGGTCCCCCACCATGGCCGTTCCACCGCCAATTAAAGCGATCGGCCGGTGGCCTGCTTTCTGCATATAGGACATTACCATCAGTTGCAAAAAATGTCCCACGTGCAAGCTGTCCGCGGTCGGGTCAAAACCTATATAAAAAGTAACCTTCTCATTTTTCAATAAATTGATTAAAGGTTCTTCGTGGGTCATCTGCTTGATATATCCTCTTTCCAGCAAAGTGTCGTATACGCTGCCCATATCCTGCCCTCCACAAATATTTACATTTTTATAATAGTATATATACAATCCCGGTTGTTATCAAACATTTTTAAAACAACCCGGGCATATCGCTTATCCAATTCACGAAAAGCGACATTATCCCCATCGCATCAAACCAGTCACCGGTAAAGGACACCTCCCTGCCCCCTTTTCGTATCACGCCGGGGATAAGGCATAAGGCGTCGGCATAACCGGGCCAAATTACTTCAATGAGGATCTCCACGGGTGATGAGCATCGATAAGGTTGAAAATCACCATTAATGGCCCGTTGCGTGGCAATCTTAGCCGAGTCCCTAATTTCTTTCAACGCTACATCAGGATGAATGTTAATGGCGGCGCAATTTCCTATGGCTTCTTTCACCGCCACTTTTTCCACATCCGGCAGTATAGTTTTAATCTCATTTATAAATGCGCTGTCTCCCGTGGCCAAACCAACCGGAATTCCGAAACAACCGGCAGTGACAGCGGTGATCAGAGCCTCACCGGCAGCAAGCCCGTTTATTTTCAAACTGGTTATTCTGGTATCCATGGTATGGGGCAAAACAGCATTCTCCTTGCCGCAGCCGGTATGAAAACCGATCAAGAAAGCAAGGTTGCTCCGCTCAACAGAGTCCAACCACATCAACTTCCGCTTGCCGCCCCTGATCAGAGAAGCCTGCCTCGCCAATTTATCAGGAATAATATTTTTTTTATTCCAGTGGATGTCCGACACGATTACCGCTCCCGCGCCCCCTGCCAAAGCTCCTTCAATCGCGGCGTTCACCTCTGCCGTCATCTGTTCTCTCAGCCAATAATCTTCGGGTGGTTTATCAGGCCAACTGACATAACCGGTGACACCTTCTATATCCGCCGCAATAAACACCGTATATGACATCATCCAACTACCTCCAGTTATTATTTTATCTACTTAAAAAAACGAAGGTTCCGGCATGAAAGCAGCGAAACCCTCGACATAGAAATAACGAAATTTGACGCATCAATTATTTAAACATAAATTATCTCTTCATCAAAAACAGTTAAATTTTCCAACCCGTCTTTTACAACTAAATAAGTATTCTCAACCCCAACCGCGCCATCCGGAAAGACGAACTTTGGTTCGATTGCGATAACCATTCCTTCTTCCAGCGGGATATCGAATCCGTGGGCGATTACCGGTAGTTCATCCAGTTCAATGCCGATGCCGTGTCCGACAAATGCCACAGGCTCTGGAAAACCTAAAAAATGCTTTCCGTACGCGCTGTCTCCGGCCATTTGCATCGCCACGTCATAAAGCTTACCGCAAGCCACCCCCGGCCTGGCAACCTTCTTTATCTCTTTCAAAATATCAATCGCTAAAGCGTGGGCTCCGGCCAAGTGGTCCGGCAGCTTTCCGTGACAAAATATTCTTGTCTGGTCTAACATGTATCCGTCCAGAACAAAACTATAGTCTAACAGCACCGGCTCATTCCGGCCAATCATTTTATAGCTGGAACCCTGCGCAAATGCCGGACTGACCCCTTTCCCGCCGACAGAACCGTCGAAATAGCTGGGGAACGTATTTTTACCAGATAACAAATGAACAAAAAACAGGTCCTGATTCATTCCCCGCACTCTCATTAGACCGGAGTGTCCATTTTTTCGTGAAGCCGCCGCGATTATTCCGGTCAGTTCCAGCTCAGAAATACCTTCCCGCATGTTTTCTCTAATAAGTGAGAATATTTCCTCGTGGAGTTTCGAGATATCCCTGAGAATCTCTATCTCGTAAGGTGACTTAACCATCCGCACAGCGCGTATAAGCTGGCTAATGTCAACAATCCGGGCCGGCTCAACCAGCTTCTGGTAACGAACATAAAGGTTTGCGGGCAACACATCAAGTTCAAATCCCAACGTCTTAAACTGCCCGTAGCCGTATTTTTGCAATACAGCGTTAAATTCTTTCAGGCTGTCCAGGCTGATGACATTATCCATGGGTGATTCTTCTTTAGCCCGCTCCAGGCTTTTTTTGACCAATAACAACGGCTTGCCTTCCGACGGCACAAAAAGATGAGAACGTTGAATGGTTCCTGCGAAATAAAAGAGGTCGGCGTTCTGAACGATTACTGCCCCGTCGATATCATGCTGTCTCATAGCGTTTTGCAGTTTGGCAATCCTTTGGTCCAACTCGGATTTCGGCGTGTAACGCAAAGTTCATACCTCCGCTCGGCAAAGATTATAATTTATTAATTTAATATTAAATTTACATTACTATATTTATTTTATTTTGGCAATTATTATATTATTAAGTTAAGTTCGAGCCAATGATAAATAACCGGTTAAAAGGAGAAACCACCCGGCAGGTCAGGTGGCTTAGCATGCAGAATTGTAAACGCTCTTGTCACTTTTGTTCAACTTGCTTTCCCCACTCATCACCCATGGCATCCTTAATTTTACGAAGCGCTGCTTCTATGAGACCCTTAGCTTCTCCTTCAGTCAGCTTCAGTCCACACTGCGATGACCTGGCAAAAAGCCAGGCTGCTGCTTTCTCGTACTTATCCTTGCCGTGAATTTCCACGTAAACCTGTTCTACAAACCTAACGGCCAAAGCTGCCAGGTCCTGCTTCGCAAGCAGTTCTTCCTTAACACGCTGCATCTTCTCAGTACCCAGCCTCCGGCGCAAGTATTCAATAGCCATAGCGGACAACGCGGGTATAATTACATTTAGCAAGGTATTTGTTATATGCGAAAGTTCCAGAGTACCGATGATACTCTTAATCAGACTTAATATTCCCTCCATTTAAACCACCCAAAATTATATTTATTCTTAAAATATAATATTGTAAAAGTTACCATTGGTTACATCAGCAATAAAATATACTAAATTATGTTCCAACAACCATTCACAAGCGATGCCATCTGCCAGCCGGATGTCACCCAATTTAAAATAAGCATGTGGCTTTCCAATCTATGCTAAACTATAGTTAATGACAGGATCAATAATGGAGGTGACGTCATGCGATGCTTTGTTGACTGTGTATACTGTTACCTCAAACAGGCGGTCACCTGTATGACCATTGCCGGAATAAACGAGGACAGGCAGTATCCAATTTTGTACGAACTGATGGACGACATTAAAATCATGGACAGCAGAAGGACCCCGGCTGAAAATTCAACGGAACTACTGCAAAAAGTATACAAACTAATAAATAATGATGATCCGTATTTAGAAGCGAAGAAAAAGTCAAATCTCCTGGCCCTTGAATTATACCCGGAATTGAAGGAATACTTGAAAGGGTCGAAAAGCAGGCTAAATGACGCCTTAAAAATATCTGTGTCCGGAAACGTAATAGACCTGGGCATCAATAAAAGTTTTGATATAAACGCGAGTTTAAAACACAGCCTGAATACAGGTTTTTCAAAAGATGACTTCGGTTCATTTGTTAAAAAAATGAATCAAGAAAATAACATAATCATCTTGGGAGACAACGCCGGCGAAATAGTGTTTGACAAATTATTAATAGAAGAACTGGTATCCATGGGAAAAAAAGTGACCTATATTGTCAAAGGCGGGCCAGTGTTGAATGACGCCACGATGGAGGACGCCATAGAGGTGGGGATGGACAATATAGCCAGGATTGTAACCACCGGGTCAAACTATCTCGGCGCGCCTCTGCAAAAGGTATCGGAAGAGACCCAAAAACTGTTAAAGGAAACAGGCCTGATTATATCGAAAGGCCAAGCCAACTTCGAGTCCCTGGAACATGAAGAGACAGCTAAAGATAAGGTTTTTTTCCTGCTAAAAATCAAGTGTGAATGTGTCGGTATAGTTGCAGGGGCAAAATTTGGTGATATTGTGTTTTTTACGCGGTAAAGTAAATTCATGAAAAAAAATAGTTTAATTTCGCGGCCTTGAATAAGAATATGAGCACAGCCACGGAGACAATCTGAACTAGGATTAGGTGGTGCGAGGTAATACCAACTTGCGGTACGAATATGCCGAAGTGACCGATTGCCCAGTTCAATACGATGATCATACCCACCCCAAGAGTTCTATAACGCAAAGGCATTTTTATGCCAAGAAAAAGCGCTACTATGACACTTACGATGAGATGATATGAACTGGCCAAGATTAACTGTAGTTTCCCCGGGGCGCTAAGCTCATAGTAAGCGATTAGCAATTTAAAGAGTTGCCCGCCTCTGTTCACGGCGAAAGTAATGGCGCTTTCAATTGAGAAATACGTCAAGAGAATCATGAGAAACCGGAACGGGAGTACTTGCCGCCGCTTTTTGAGACCGTTCCAAAGCCATCCGCTAACGGCATACACGATAATCAACCCAATACCGGTATAAATTGATTTCCACCAAAAATGCTGGTAAATGCCAAGCGCCGCAAATAACCAGTCAATACAAGTAAAAATAGCGGCAAAACCCACGATGTAACGCCAGGAAAGCGAATAGGCATATATTAGCACTGCCGAAGCGGGGATGATGAAGAAATTCGATATATATGTACCCAGGTAATTGTCCACGCCTGTGGGGAAAATACCCGGCATATAACGGTATCCGTTCGTGGCAAGTATGACAACTTCAAACGGGTGGATCATGCTGAATATGCTTAGATGCAACACAAGCAGCTTCCAATCTCTCCGGTGTAGTAATACCACGGCTAATATTTTACCCACACTGGCTTTTTTAGATGCACGGCCGGAGCGGCGCATAAAATATACATAACCCCTGGGTATATTGCCCAGGGGTTCCCTCTAAATGAAATATACTATTTATATCTAGTAAGTAAAAACATGATTACCGATAACCCGGCTCAAAGGTCTGGACCAAAGCCATGAATTCTTTGCATAATTAGCAAAGAAATAAAGCGCTCCGTTGGTCGGGTCTACCCCGCTCAACGCGTCCTTGGCCGCCTGTATGGATTGGGCACTTGCCGGGTTGTCAATCCATCCGTTCATGACCGGTTCGAATTGGTAGGTACCGTTATCGTATTGATAAATAACATCTTGAATTGATTTTGGGAAGCCATTACTGTTTAGCCGGTTCAACACCACAGCGCCAACCGCCACTTTCCCGGCATAAGGTTCGCCGTCAGCCTCGGCTGTTATTAAACGGGCCAAAAGATCAACATCCGCCGATGACGGTCTCTGGAAGTTGCCACCCCTGTTTACCTGAGGCATGGGTGCTGCAGTTTTGACGGGTATGCCGGGGATGGCCAGAACCATATCCGGGTAGATGATGGTATCAATTAGGCCATTAGACCGCATAATATCCTGGTAGCTCACACCAAATCTCTGACCAATTAGATAAAGACTATCCCCAGCCTGGACGGTATAGGAAGCGTCTCCTCCATTTGATTCACCTTCCGGAACGTAAAGCTGCTGTCCCGGGTAAATCAGAGAATCCTGAATTCCATTAGCCTCCAGCAGGGAATTCAATGAGACACCATAATCAATGCTGATAGAATAAAGACTCTCCCCGGGTTGTACGCTGTGAATAGCGGCGTCAGAAGCGGCTGGTACTGCGAACATCCCAAACGACAACAAAAAACACGCAACGATACGAAAAACAAAAATCAATAATAACCCCTCCTCCGGCCTCCGAGGTTAGCTGACGGGTTCGGGTAGAGGGCACCCTACGATTTGCAAATCAAACCGATTCACCCCAAAAGAACTTGTCCCCCGTACCCCGGGTTTTCCCAGGGATTCGGCCTTTTCCTATTATTATACATGTTTCCCGTATGCTTGACTAACACTCAATAAATGGTAATATAGGTTTTTAACGTAAACGCATTTAACAAAATTATAACCACCGGTATGATGAAAGTCGGTGGTTATAAAAGACAGCCTTCAATTTGAGTTTTTACAGTCTAAATGCAGCCGCCGAAGCATCCCACGCCAAAAATGAGCAGGATGAAGATCAGGAAAATAATAAACCCGACATTACCAAAACCAGTTCCAACAGCACCATCCACGCCGAAAGCCATTTATATCACTCCTATTATTTTTTTTGTATAATATGCAGGAGTTAATAAAAGTGTTAACCTATGGCTACGCGCCAAAATTAATCTAATGGCATACCTGATTCTCCACTAATTCACACACTAACCCTTAGCATCCCCGAATTTCAATCTGTCCAGCTCCCCAGCATGTTTTCAATAACTCTGCTACAAATTTCTGAGATATTTTTCCTATTTCACTCCGCTATTTTTTACCAGTTTGCTTATTACCCTACAAATATAAAATACTACATCGTATAAATAATTAAGACTATTTAGGAGTTGGTTTTATGGGATACGAAATCAAAGTGACACCTATCTTCCCAAAGGATTTTCAGAAGAAATTTTTCCAGAAACCAAAAGCCCCAACCACAAAGAACAACAATCCAAATACTTTCTCACAGATATTGGACATAGCAATTAAAAATACCAACAGTAACCAGAAGGTTTTTCTTGACAAGCCAACGACTTCCGCTCGCTTTTCCCAATATAAGGATTTGCACTACATGTTGTATTAGTGCTATAATGAGTTTTGCTGTCGCGGGGTAGAGCAGCTGGTAGCTCGTCGGGCTCATAACCCGAAGGTCAGGGGTTCAAATCCCCTCCCCGCAACCAATTAAACGCAAGACCACTTCGGTGGTTCAAGACCACTTCGGTGGTTTTTTATTTTTGAATAATCAGATTCCATTCCCTCTACATAATTCACCTCTGATGTCCTGACTTTATGATTACTTTAAATTGTTATTGCATATAATATAAAAAACCACGGTGACCACAGTAGCTACATTGACCACAGTAACCACTTATTATATAATGAAAGTGAGGAATTAAAATGGAATTCCGAAAGGGGGGCCACAAAATGCAAATGCAATCTAACTCCATACCAAGGTATAATATAAGAGACACGAAAAAATATTATTCTGAACTCAACAAAATTGCTTTAAAAGGAATTGAAGTAATAACCTACAACGCAACAAGTGAAAACGAAGAAGTATCACACATCAAGACTTCTTACTTAAATAAGCTTTTAGACAATTTGCCTTTCAACCCTATAGTTGAATATGATGATGAACTTTGCGTTCATACTGTTTCATTAAATGAAATTAATCTTTATGGCGAAGGTAAAACCGTTGAAGAAGCAGTCGTTGACTTAGTCAATAGTATAATTGAATTCCTTGCCATTTACATTGAAAAGTTAGATGTGTTTTCTAAAGTTGAGCCTGAATCAAAGCAATTATATCTATTGAAACTTCTTAGATGCAATGGTGATGGGGAGAAAATAAAGAAAGCGATTGGTTTCTGATGCCTATACGATTTTCACATGGTGATATAAAAAAACTTTTAGCCCATTTCAATATGTCATCAGATAAAGGTTCGACTATTTACTATGGTTTGGGTCGAGATGGTATATGGAGAACATGTAAACTTGACTATCATAAAGATCGGGATATTATCGCCACCGGAACTGCTAAAGCAATAGCCATCTCTCTAAAATTCAAAACCGTCCTAGAAATGAAGAAATACATAGAAAAGCACTAGTGTTGCATTAAATAATTGAAGAATAGTCAATACTCAAAATAGCTTAAAACAATAAATATATCTCTAAAAATGACCAATTTCCATAAATATCATGGCATTTCATAAAAAAACTCCTTATAATAGAGGCATAGCAGGTAATCCTGTCCATAGTCTCTAAAATAAGGAGAAAACGCATGGATAAGGATACCACTAAATCCACATTTAATAAAGTACTAAATCAATTTCCGATTAAGAAATTTAACTCTCTAGTTAAAGAAAACGGTTCAGACGAGTATGTCAAAAAGTTATTTACGATTAAATTGCTGTATCTCCTGGTTTTTGCTCAGATTACCCAAGTTGAGTCTTTGAGGACACTTGCTAAAAAAGTAAAAAACGATGTTGAACTACAGGAAAACCTAGAGCTCGATTCCATAAGCTTCTCCCAACTATCCAGGCGGCTCAGTGATATTGACAGCGATTTTTGGGGGACAATGTTTACTCACGTGGCCAAGGACGTAATGCAAAAAACCGTTGGCACCACCCCTTCTGCGGAACGCATCCATATAATAGATGCCAGCACCATCACCCTCTGTCTTAGCAGTTATAAATGGGCTGATTACCGCAAGACAAAAGCAGGTGTAAAACTTCATCAATGCCTTGTTTATGATAAAGATAATGATAATGCCTATCCTGATAAAGCTATTCTTACTACAGCCAGAAAATCTGATAAATCACAGCTGGATGAATTACTAATTATTGATTCTAACGCACTATACGTATTTGACCGGGGCTATGTCGATTACAAGAAATGGGATGACTATTGCGAAGCCGGAATACGCTTTGTTACCAGGATCAAAGACAATTTTATCATTAACACCATCGATGATACGCCGGTTGACGGTACCAATATGACCGAAAGCATTGTGATACTTGGCGATCTTAATACAACAATGATGAGGAATAAGTTACGACTTATTCACACTGTGGATACCACGGGAAGTCCGGTTGTTATTCTAACAAATGACTTTAGCATTAGAACTCAGGAAGTATCTGAGATATACCGCCTCAGGTGGAAGGTGGAGCTGTTTTTTAAATGGATAAAACAACATCTAAAAGTAAAAAAGTTTTTTGGTAAAAGCCTCAATGCGGTATACACTCAGATTTGGATAGCACTTATTACTTTCTGCTTATTACAGCTACTAACCAGGGTGACCCTTAAGGTAAAAAATTCTTTACTGGATATCCAGCAATTGATCAAAGATAACATGTTCAAGCCCTTTGAAAATATTTTAGAGATTTTACGAAAGCAGCCCACCAGGACTTCTTATGGCAGGCGAAAGACTGAAGATTACAACTGGCAATTTGAGCAATTGCTAACAGAGATTAAGTATGGGGATACCAAATTCCTTGACAGTTATGATTTAGAGTTGAATTACCTGTAACCCTAAATAAAGTATATTTGTATAAATGTGGATACTGGATTACCTCTTATGGCGCCGTTGCCTTTTTAGATTATGTGAGAAAAACCTTGTTCAGAAAATTCTGTCGCCTTTTTTCTTGGCCTAAATTTTTATTATTTTTGATGTTGACTTTTAAAATTAAGTTTTATGCAACACTACTGAATACTTTTGCAAAAACCCCAGCCTATAAAAACCCTAACCTATAAGACAGAAAAGAACCTCAATCTTCGCGGCTTTCGCTTTCTCACATCTCAAAATTTTCGATATATCCTCTGATACAGGGTCGGCTCAGTCACCAACTCATCTTTACACATCTTGCACCAGGAATTCATATGTTTAACGGCAAAAATGCGCTCTGTCATGTCTAAGCTGCCCCATGATATCAAGCCGGTGTTTAAACGTTCAAACGCATGACCGGCAACTTTTATATACCATGACTTTCTTGAAAGTTTCCCAAAGTACAAGGGTTTCGACAGGATCGCGATGCGTATAGATAAAAGTAACCGGCTACTATTGCGGCATGACACCCCACGGTCCCACTGTCACCGTGATCGTAATTGTGATATAATGAGCGACAAAGAGGCCGATATCGTATACAGACTGCGTATCCGGGGTACCGACGTAATATTCTACGTACTGCTGGAGTTGCAGTCGACCTTGGATCATACCATGCCATTCCGTCTGTTGCAGTACATGGTCGAGGTGTGGCGGGACGCCTACAACAACACGCCGGAGAAAGAGAGAAAGCGTAAGGGCTTCAGGCTGCCGGCCATCGTGCCCGCCATTCTTTACAACAGCGAGGGCGGTTGGACGGCCCGCCGAAGCTTTAGGGAATACCAACCCGAACCCTGGGAGGTGGAAAAAATGATCACCAACATCGAGCGGACCCTTGATGAGATGCAGAGGCAGGCAAGGACTGAAGGTAAAGCCGAAGGTAAGATTGAGGGTAAGATTGAGGGCAAAGTTGAGACAGCCAAGGCGGCGCTGAGGGAAGGATTGGACGTTGACGTGGTTTGCAGGATAACCGGGCTGTCCAGGGAAACTGTTATGGAACTGAAGAAAACGCTGGAAAACTGAAGACGAAGGAACAAGTTTCTGGCCCTTACCACATGTCAACGAGTGGTAAGGGCCGTTTTATAATCATTAGAATGAAATACCAGGAAGTTGACCGCAATGGAAATTACCGAGAAATTTATCTAAAGGATAAGAAAAAATACATCGGCAAGTTCCAGATCGCTGCAAACCTCTAGAAAAAATTATTCTTGAATGCCCGGCAAGATTTTGTTAAAATTAATTTACAAAATTTATATATAAATAAAGTATAAAATTTTGCAAAACCTCATACTATATTATTATAGACAGGAGAGAAATGGCGGTGAATGCTATGGCTGATTTTTTACCTCAAGAAATTGTTAACCTTACTAAAGAAGGCAGAGCAGTATCTATTCAAATGCGCGCTTCCGAATGGTTGAGTATTTTACGAACGAATACAAAATCTGTCTCTGAATTACGTAATGAATTAAGCGAGTTAATTACTATAATTGAAGAAAGTAAAAACGAAAATCAAAGAAATATTTTTATAGTATCAAAAAATAATCAAAATATCGCAGCTGTCGTTCCACTTTTATTCCTTGAAAATATGTTAAGAGCTCAAGACACATTAAACACTTTAATTGAAGCATTAGAAGAATATCAAGAAAGCACCCTTCTCGAAGAAGCTTTTAAACGCTGGAATAACGCCGAAAGAAGATATAACCTTGTTGAAACTATAGAAGAACTAAAAATTAACCCTGATAAGCTGCTTAACGCTGTACAAAATCAGAAAGGCAGCTTATTAGAATAATGGGTAAAAATGCGATTAAAGTTCTTTTGAGTTTAATTAGTAATCGAGAATGGAGCCTTGAGTTTTCAAAAGAAGCTTTAAAGGATCTAAAATTTTATGAAAGAACGGGGCTTCTTGAAACTATTTTGGCTGCTATTTTGGAAGGACATAATAATCCATTACCCAAAGAAGACGGTGGTACTGGGCATTTATTAGGTATAGATAAAGACACTGGCGACGGCAGGCCGGCTCTTTATTGGAAACTTAGTTCGATTGGCATAAGAATTGTTTATGGTTTAGAGCCTCCCGTTATAGAGGGTGAAAAGATAGTTAAAAAGAAAAATGTTTTAATTTTAGTTATAGGAAATCGAAGAAACAAAGAAGTTTATCATGATACAATTCGAAGATTAAAACGATACAGACCAAGGTTAATCGGATCAAAATATTTTAAGACTAAATAAAACAGTTCCGGCCAACTCCAGAAGTAAATATCCTTTGATACAGGGTCGGCTCAGTCACTAATTCCTCTTTGCACATCTTTCGCCAGGAATTTATATGTTCAAGGGGAAAAATACGCTCGGTCATATCCAAGCTGCCCCAGGATATTAAGCCGGTGTTCAAACGCATAGCCAGTAACTTTATATACTATACCTTCCTTTAAAGTTTCCCATAGTAGCAGGGTTTCGACAGGATCGCGATGCGTATAGATATAGCCGGTGCCATAAATCGCAGCGGGACGTGAGCCGTGACAGCCAAACTCTTTCGTGTCATCAAAGTAATCCAATGTCTCTCCTATTTCCCGGATATCACAAAATTCTTCTTCTCTCCAGAAGTAACCGGCTACTATTTCAGAAGATACGGCAGCCGGTTCTTCATCAATCAAGAACAAAGGTATATTTTCCGGGCTCGGGGGGTTCCATCCCCACCGCCGTCTAAAGTTGAATTCTAATTCAGTCATTGATTCAATCATGATTAAGCAATAACCTTGCCGCCCACCCGTCTTTTAGCGAATAGCAGCCCTCTATGGAAATCACTCTGCTGGCAATTCCAAGCATGAAACCTTGCAGCATAATTTTATCCTTTCAAAACGCATTCCACCGGCTCGCGCATCTCCACGTTTTGCCCGGCCACATCCCGGCAACATATTGATTATGCACACAAAACCTGATATTAACAATAGGGAGAACGCTGCTCCATTTACTAGATATAGATGGATTTCCAAGCATATTCATAATTACCTTAAACCGAAATTCTGAATATAATATATAGATGTAGCGGTAAACTCCCACATAAAACAAAGAAGGGGTATCCCATGAATTCACCGTCAGACAAAGAGAAAGTGTTGTTTCAGCTCTCACTCTATTCAAATCTGGTTTCAGGACAACGAGGCGGAAATCTGGAAGAAAAACTTTATGAGGCAATTCAAGCAAAATTGAAGGATAATCAAGAATACATCGGCCGGTGGGAAGTAGTTTGGGGACCCGCGGTCAAACAATCCCAAAATGACGGATATGCTGTCAATGCCATGTATGTGGCGCATAGTTTAGATACACCTTCATGTTATGTGGTCTTAATAGCCGGCACCAACTCGCCCTCGCTATTTGATTGGCTGTTCGAAGACCTGTTGGTTAAACACCAGGTCCCCTGGGTTTTTGGTGCAGCGCCAAATGCGAAAATTTCGCTAGGCACGGCAATTGGACTCGGAATCATACTAGCTTTAAAACCCAGTGACAACCGTCCAAACGCTGGTAAAAACTTAATCAAATTTCTTAAGGATTTGCCCAAAACAGACATTGACTTAACGGTTACCGGCCACAGCTTAGGCGGTGCTTTGTCGCCGACGCTTGCTCTATTGTTAAAAAATATTCAATTAAACTGGGACAGTGAACGTAAAGTTAAAATATCTTCTATGCCAACCGCGGGGCCTACGGCTGGGAATAGCGCCTTCTCTCAATATTCAGATCAAATCTTAGAAGAGGTCACTCGCTACTGGAATAAACTTGATATAGTACCGCACGCTTGGAATGAGACAACCTTGGAGCAAATTAAAAGGATCTATCTCCCGGCTATTCCCGAAGACATAGTCACAGATCGTTTTGTAAATTGCGCCGAACAAGTTGCCTTGAGTGGTGACTATCTTCAAATCAAACCCTGTGCTCCTCCTTTTGAGGGTGAGATCAACAAGGAGATAATTGATCCAAATAGTCCTGCCTTTATCAATTTCTTTAAGCAAGTGAGATATCAGCATATAGAGGCTTACGAGAAGTATTTCGCCATTCCCGGTATCGCAACCAACTGCCTCGCGGAATTGTACCGGGATCCCAAAACCATATTCACACCTGCGCTTCAACGCTTCGCAAAACGAGCAGGACTTTCACTTCCACCCGAATTAACCAAGGATATTTTTACAAATAAATCTACATCTATCCCAATCGCGGGTCAATTAATCGAACTGCCGACTGAACCTAATGACCCCCGGATGCCGGAAATCGTTGAGCTTGTCACAGCAGAACTTAAAAAGTTGCTCTCATCTGATTATTCGCTTTCGAATAATAGTTAGGAAACACCTTCCTTTTTGGTCATGAAAGTATCAACCTCCGCATATCTTCCGGGATCGGGGCGTCAATAATCAACTCGTTACCGGTTATCGGGTGTTTCATTCCCACCCGGCAGCAATGCAAAGCCTGTCTGTTTATTCCTTCCATACGCCCTCCGTAAAGAGCGTCACCCACTAGCGGATGTCCAATATGGCTCATGTGTACCCTGATCTGATGAGTGCGCCCAGTTACCAAGCGCAGCCTTGCAAGCGTGCTGTCCGCCAAATACTGTTTTACTTGATAATATGTTATTGCCCGCCTGCCGTCAGGGCAAACCATACGTTTTACTTTGCTATCCTTGCAGCGGCCTATGGGCAAGTCGATGGAACCGCTCTCTTGCTCTAAAAAGCCACCCACAACAGCAAGGTATTCCCGCCACAATTCACCGGAACTCAGTTGCTGGGCAAGCCGGAACCCGGCGTGAGCATGTTTGGCCACAACCACTAATCCGGAAGTGTTCCGGTCCAGTCGTGACAAGGGACGAAACACCGGTTCCGTGTTATTGTCAAAATGGTATAAAATTGCGTTGGCCAGCGTGTTCTCCGGCTCGTGTTTTAAAGGATGCACCAACATGTTATGCGGCTTATTAACAATTAAAAGATGCTCATCTTCATAAGCTATTTCAATAGGTATGGGCTGTGGCAGTACATTTGTATATTCTTCAAACCTCAGATTTACGCTTATCTGATCTCCTTCTTGCAAACGCTTGTTTAAATAAGCCGCCTGCCCGTTCACCACAACACCTGACAACCGCTTCAACTTGCGGATCGTTGTACGTGAAAAACCAAGGTTTTTTTGCATTATTCTCTCAGCCGTAAGCCCTGCATCCGCAGCAGTGACCTGATAGCTAAGTTTCAATATACCTGCCTCTTTTCCATACTTCAATTTATAAAATTCCAATTCGAGGTATTATTCACAATCAGCTAAATGGCGATATCAGTATAGTTTAAACCAACGAAAATTGGATCCCATCATCACGAGCTAGTTTATTCATCCGGTCGCCGATGATCATCCTATAATCACGAGAGTCCTTCAGGTACCATTCAAGGACCTTCAGAGATGCCGGGAAATACTTGCGGTAAACCTGCCGCAACCGGCCAACCGCTGATGGGTAGGCTGATCCACTCCTAGCACCTCTCATCATCTGTAACCGAAGGTAAAATATCTAAATTTAACTGGGCAGCTTAAAAATCACCTGCTCATCTTTTGAATTCTTACTCACAAAAGCCCTGACCTTATCCGTCATCTTATTCCCCTCATTTTTTATGAGTGCCGTATATTCATTAAGAAGCGACGCAAAGGCGGTGCCTTTGTATTTTAGCTGCGAGTCTTCGTAACTTTTTAGGTACTCCTTCGAAAAAATATTGCTCCCGTCCATCCATTGAAACGAAGATGTGTACTTAAAATTGCCGAACATGTAGTCGTGCAGGTATTCGCTTCTCCATTTACTTATTTCTTCCCTATACGGCGAGTCTGGATAATCCTCCAGGAACTTGTATGTCGCCGCAATTCTGGCGGCCAATTCGTCAAGACTGATAATTCTTTTATAATCGTCACTAACCAGCCCGGCATATGGCATACTTTTCTCCCTGTCTTTTATGGACTTGTAATCTGCAGCCTCCCTATCCCGGTTATTTTTCTGCTCAGTGACCTTTTCGACCTCAGCCGGGTTCTTTACAGCGGGCTGAGGAGCGTTAATCGCAGGTTTGACTTCAACCACAGCGTTATCTTTGTCCGGAGAAGTATTATCTTCCATGCCTTTTAATTGATCTTTTTGGATTGAGCAGCCTGAGAATAACATCGCGGCCAATAATAAACATGCCAAATAATATTTTTTCATCTTACCCACCTCACTAAAAATCTATAGGGAGTGCCGGCAATGATATCAGCACGTTTTAATTATACAATAAGATGTACAATATACCAGCAAGATACTATGTAAAACTGGTTTCTCCCGGTTGCTTGTCCCCCTTGCAGTCGTTATCAATGACTGATCGCCAGTGAATTCCTTTCATAATCTTTAATCACTTCGTTCACAGCACCGGCTCTTGCTAACCGGCCGTTATTTAGCCAAAGAGCGCTTTTGCATAAATATTTGACTAATTCAATGTTGTGGCTAATAAATAAAATTGTCCGTCCCTCCCTGGCGAAGGATTTTATTTTCTCGAGACATTTTTTCTGAAACGCTATATCCCCAACAGCCAGTACCTCATCAATGAGTAATATATCCGGCTCAAGATGTATGGCCACGGCAAAGGCAAGCCTGATATGCATTCCGCTGGAAAATCTCTTAACCGGAGTATCCAGGAGCTTCTCAATTTCAGCGAAACTGACAATCTCATCAAATTTAGCTTTTATTTCTCGCTTGGTCATGCCTAATACAGCGCCGCTGAGATAAATATTTTCTCTTCCCGTAAGCTCCGGATGAAATCCTGTGCCGGCCTCCAACAGGCAGGAAAGCTTGCCGCTGATTTCGACATAGCCGCCGGTAGGCTCAGTAACCCTTGACAGTATTTTAAATAGAGTGCTTTTACCAGCCCCGTTGCTGCCGACAATACCCAGCACGTCACCTTCATTAACCTCAAAGGATACATCTCTCAAGGACCAGATTATATCTTCTCCACCGCTTAATAATTCTTCACTGTTGAATTTTGTCAGCTTTCGCAGACTGAATAGATTTCTGACTGGAGTGCTAATTCCATACATAATGGCTTCACGGAGTGTTCTGGGTCTACTATTGGTAATCCCGATACGGTAGCATTTAGACACCTCGTGTACCTTAATAATGGGATTAGCCATTACAATTCCCCTTAAACCTTAGATGATATCAGCAAAAAAACGTTCCACTTGTTGAAAATAGAATAAACCTGACCCAAAAAGAATTATGCTGGTTAAAACAGAAACCAGAATAATGTGCCAAGGAAAAGGGATAGTCCCTAACAGAGCGGCCCGAAATCCCTCAATTACTCCAGCCACCGGATTTAACGCGTAAAGAAGCTGGTATTTTACCGGCACCATAGATGCCGGGTAAACAATTGGTGACGCAAACATCCACAACTGCAACAAAAATGGAATGGTCACCGGAATATCCCGGTATTTTGCGCTCAAAGCCGAAAGGAACATTCCGGCGCCGCTTGCGGCAAAGAACATTATAATAACTAATAATGGAAAAAGTAGTGTCAAAACAGTGGGGTAAATATGGAAATAAAGCATAATACCGATTAACACCACGAAGGCAATGGAAAAGTCCAGTAAACCTGCCAGCGCAGGAGCCAGCGGTATGAGCAGGCGCGGAAAATAAACCCTGGATATTAATTTCATATTTCCAATCAAGCTATTGCCGGAACGTGTTACAGTGCTGGCAAAATATTGCCAGGCAATCATTGCGGAAAAGTAAAAAACAGGATAGGGAATACCATCAGATGGGAGTTTAGCCAACTTACCCATAAAAACAGTAAAAATGATCATTAAAAAAAATGGCTGAATAACTGTCCATAGTCCGCCAAGAACGGTTTGCCTATAACGTACTTTTATTTCTTTGGCGACCAGGAAATATAATAATTCCTTATAGCTGCCCAATTCTTTTAGGTCTATTAACTGCCGGCCTTTCCTGGGCCTGATCATCAAAATTGTTCTGTTTTCCTTTTTTGCGGCCTGTCGAATAATAACTCATTTACCTCTTTATACAGAACATGCTATTGGCAAAAAAGTAATTTGTCCCCCAAAAGCTAAAAGGTATTAAAATAGACCTGTCTAAAAAACTACTTCCTCCGGTTTTTTATTTTATGAACTACATTTAAAATAAGTGAATTCTAATAATCTTCACTTTACCAGGTAAAATATATATCCCCTGTCATATATAGCGCTTTAAACTATAACGCAATTATCATTTTGACTAATTTCTTGACTGAGCAGGTTATTTATATTTATTATGTTCAAAGGGGTGATGCGAATGAAACTATTCGGCATATACATGATATTGTCCCTTTTGACCGGCAATCCCCTTCTATCCCTGGTCATCCTATTGCTGATTATTTTTTTTGCTGAGCAACGTTTTGTCGGGATCCTGCCGGATTTTTCCGCAATTTGGCGGCGGAAAAACAAGGCCAAGCGCTTAAAGAAAGAGATCAGGTTAAACCCGGCTAACGCCGAAGCCTGTCTGGAATTAGGAGAGATTTATTTCCGGCGGGGAAAATACGAGCAAGCTTTATCTTTTCTGGAAAACGCGTCCGATAAGATGGCTGGACACCCTCTTTTTCATTTCTACCTCGGCGCGTCATATTACAACCTTGGAAAGATTGAAGAGGGAAAAAAAGAGCTTGAAAAAGCGATTGAGGCAAATCCCAAGGTCAGCTTTGGGGAGCCCTATTTATTCATCATTAGAATCTGCCTGGAAGAAAAGCAATCAGACGCAATAATTGATCATTTTTTTCATCAGCTTTTGCTGTACGGCTCACCCAAAACATTTTATCAGGCCGGTAAATTGTTTCTAAGCAACGGTGATAGAGAAAGAGCAAGGCTACTATTCAGGGAAACTATAGAAATCTATGACGCGTGCCGGGGAGCATTGCGGCGCTTTTACAGAAGATGGGCGGTTCTGTCAAAAATCGCCCTGTTGTCTATGCAGTAACTGAAGCTATTCAGACCAGTGTGCAACAGGCTAGCGTCAAGGGTATATTATGGTATAATCAAAAAAAGATAGCAAGTTGTGAGGTTAAATGCTAAACGAATTTTCAAGAACTGAATTACTAATTGGGAAAAAGGCAGTAGAGAAGTTGGCGCAGAGTATGGTCGCCGTTTTTGGCATAGGCGGTGTGGGAACTTATGCGGTCGAAGGGCTCGTGCGAGCCGGTGTCGGTAAGTTTATGCTGGTGGATGACGACTGCATATGCCTCACCAATCTCAACAGACAACTTCACGCTACCAGGAAGACGGTAGGCAAGCCCAAGGTTGAGGTTATGCGGGATAGAATTCTAGATATTAATCCGAAGGCTGATGTAGTCACCCGTCAAACATTCTATATGCCGGAACATGCCCGGGAGCTAGTCAAACCGGAGTACGACTACATCGTCGATTCAATCGATACGGTAACTGCCAAGATCGACTTAATCCTGAACGCCAAACAGCAGAACATTCCGATAATAAGCTGCATGGGGGCCGGCAACAAACTTGACCCGACTAGATTTGAAATTGCTGATATATATGAAACTTCTGTATGCCCCCTGGCCAAGGTAATGCGCAAAGAACTGAGAAAAAGGGGGATAAACGCTCTTAAGGTCGTTTATTCGAAAGAGGAGCCGATCAGCCCCATAGAAACTGACGAGTCCAGCTGCCGGTTCAATTGTATTTGCCCCAAGGGCACAACCAGAAAATGTACAGTTCGTCACCAGATTCCGGGCAGCATATCATTTGTACCCTCAGTGGCAGGTCTGCTGATGGCGGGCGAGGTCGTAAAGGACTTGATTAATCCTTTGAAGAACATTTAATATAATTCGTTCTTGAATTCGTTCTTGATTTTTGGATTCGAATCGAAAAAAAGGAGTAGTTGTTTCAATGCGGGCAAGAAAATATACATCAATAATTCTTACGCTGGCGTTTATTATTTTGTCTGTTACAGGTATTCAAATGCATATGATGCATGTAACATCGGAACCGCATGGGCCGCGTGGGCCACATGGACCGTTTGGAACAGAAGGAGTTGGGAATTCTCCGGTTATAAATGAGTCTGGGAAAAGCAATATTTCTACCGGCACTTTACCCACGAAATCCGAAGATGGTTTTTATCCTAAAAGGCTGCATGAATTGGCGGGATATACGTTTATTATCGCGGCACTGGTTCATTTAAAATTGAATTACAAAACTCTCATTTCGCACATTGGAATAAAAAAAAGCAAGGTGCGTCTTTGATTCCGATTGGACTCCTTAGTTAATGCTGCCTATCACCAATTCGTTCCAGACATAATATATATCCCCAATCCCCTGGCCAAACCATTTGAAGGAAAATATTTCGTGGGATATGCGGATAATTTGACCTTCGGTTATCATTTAAATTTTTAGGGGTATTCGGATTATCGTGTTGATACCTAAATTTTGAAACCAGCGGATAAATCGGATTATCGTGTTGATTTTACAATAGATTACTGGTAATTATATTTCAAATTTTTTGTTTAACCCTCACTAGGCTCGGTAACAGCAAAATCTCAGTTATCTTAACTAAAATAGTGGATGTCTGATCACTAGATCGATCGGCAGTAAATATATTTATTGAGATAATAAAACAGCCATTTTCCTTGCGCACAGGAATATGGCTATTTTTATTTTAAAAATTCTTTTAACGTACAGTTTACCGAATTAGAAAATACATTATGTCATTTTTTATCTGCTAAGTAATTAAGATTTTGCTTTTTATGAAAGTTGCTTTCCCGACTATAAAATTTTATTAATAGATAAGAAAAAATGTCAAAATGTGTAGAGATTTGTCGGTAATTATTGCCATGGAATATGCAGGAATATAGAAAATAATCTTGAATGTTTAGGAGATTTGTCATTAATAAAACAAAAATAACAAGCCGGTGCGAAACAAAATCGTTTTAATACATTGATAAAACGATTTGCCGGTTAACCGCCCACTACGAGAAAGGGGATTATCAGTTTGAAAAAAATCTTAATTTATTTGTTAATATTATCTCTCCTAGTAAACATACCTCTTCCGGCCTTTGCCCAAAGCAAATATATATCTGCGGGACAAGATACTACTATCCCTACCGCCCTTACAGGCATAGAAAATAAGGATGGCTCAGAGAACTCATTGCCTCAAACTGATAAAGACCGGTCGGTATCCAAAAAAGTTTACGAAGACATGACAAATATTGAACAACAACCCCCGATAAACGATGAACACATAGTACTTGACTCTTATTCACATGAATCAGTTGAAAGTTTCAAATACGGCCACTCCGCATTCTATAACACCCTCAAAGAAAAAAACAAACTGGATATTTTAGATAAAACATCTAAATGAAAGCCAATATCAGCAGAATTATATAACAGTCTCATTCAAAATAACAGACAAGACCTTTTGAACAAATTATTAGCTCAAGGGCGAACAGTATCAAATGAAGTATATAATACAGAACAGTCAGTGTCAGGTGAGGTATACCAACTTCAAAATAAGTCCGCTAGTGAAATAATTAATCAAAAAAAGGATAAATCAGTTATAGAAATGGTATACGGAAATCAAGAAAAATCCGTACCCAGTACATTAAACAATACAGCGGATCAGACGATGTATACAATGGCAATGCAGTCCAGCACAGACCAATCGTGGTATAACACATTAGTAGGTCCATCCGCCACGAACGGGGTTAACAATGAACAATATTCCGCCTGGTCTGATACAGATGAAATAGTATCACCCCAGACCGGTGACCTAACGATCAAACAAACAGACATTAAACTCCCGGGCAGAAACGGCCTGGACTTAAATATCAGCAGGATTTACCAGAGTAATCAAGCATTATGGGGGGATAGACGATTAGCAGGAGACGGCACCGGATACAATGATTATTCAACATATTATCAGAACAGGTACGACCTCGGTTTGGGCTGGGCTTTCGGGTTTCCGTCCGTCCAGGTGGAACAGCAGGGTTGGAGAAAAGAACTTTACTATCATACCGGTGATGGGAGCATATACCACGTTAATTTTTCCGCCGGAACGTACAGCAACCTGGAGAACTATTACGCTAAAGACGCAAAGTTTGATAACGATACCGGCTTTTCCAACGGACAGGTTACATCCCAGTATTCTTTTACCACGGCCGACCAGACTAAAAGGTATTTTGCCGCAGACGGCCGTCTACTGGGCGTTGTAGACCGCTTTGGAAACCAAATTACATTCAAACATACAGAAAAGCCTGTAGCCAACTACGCCCCTAACAATGACTTTGAATATCCGGAGTATTTGGGTGTTTGGTCAACCGAAGGGAGATCTTATCTTCAGTCGCCATTTTACTATGATCAGACATTTGGCAAAGATGATAACACTTCATTGAAGTACCAAGGTAGCGGAGAAAAAAGTGCATTTTCAAGCTACATACCAGTATTACCAAATACCAAATACTATCTAAGCGGGTATATGAATAATCAATTTACAAGGGGTTGGGCTCAGCTTGCGTATCGTGTATATGATTGGAATTATGACCTTATTCAATATGGTGCTACTAGCCCCAGTAACCAAAATATATGGGAGCAATTAGCTACGCAAACAATTGAAACCAATTCAGACGCAAGATATGTTCAAATAGAATTCTGTACTTTTAATTTACCAAACGGCACTGTAAGCGGCACATCATGGTTGGATAAAGTAAGATTTGACCGGGCTTGGCCGTTGATTTCCGAAATTACCGACAGCATCGGGCGAAAAGTGACTTTCACATATAACGATACGCTTTATCAAGACGATAACACTTACAGTGCGGGAACAATTACCGTTAATGTTGCTGATCCCTCGGCGACAAATAACTATACCTTAACCTATGACAAGAGCCGTGGAGAAACCGCGTATCATTGGGTTTCATATGACCAATATGGATATCTAGTAGGATGGAACGAACAGAGGAGATACCCGATACTTATATCATATTATAATGGAGAATTGTACAATTTGTATGGATATACAACTCCACTCGAATATTTTGATTATCATGATTCATATAAAAACGATAATTCCGGCAGTATGTATCGATCTTTATTATACTGTATGGAACTGAGGGGTTCTGAAACAAGATATGATTATCAAATGACAACAAAATGGTTGGGGGATTATGGGTTTTACGAAACCCATAGAATTTCCAACAGATTTGAAAAAAATTACTACGATAGTGATTATTATTATATTGGTTACCAAGGTAATTATTATCACCGTTCCTATTCATATAGCGGAAACTATAACGGAACTGTATACGATAATGAAACAGGGTATCCTAATAACCTGTTCAAAAATCCAAATTACTATTTTACCAGCACCATGCAGCAGGACAATGGCTTGACTATTAAAGAGACATACAAAGGTAATGAGACATATAAAGGCCAATTGAAGTATAAAGAGGAGAAATACAACAACTCCAGCGGGGATAAAGAGTTCACCTACTGTGATGAATACGATCCTAATTTTCTGGATAACGTCACCAAGATTAGAATAGAGCAATATAACGCCAATAACAACGTCAATATACTATACCAGGGATACACATATAACGACTGGGGCGGTATGGCTTCAGAAACAACTCTGCTGACATCGGAGCAGTGGAGCGACGCTACCGTTAAAAGCCAACATACCACCAGCTATACTTATGATCCGACCTATAAGTTTCTGACGTCAAAAAGTTATTACCTGAAGCCCGGGTTAATGTTGACCGAGTCGATTAACTATGACACTCTGGGGCGCATTATTTCCACAACCGACACCAAGGGTGAGACCACCGATTACCAGTATGGGGACACAAACCATCCGGGTAATTTCACCAGAGTAAACGTCCGTTACAGTGACGGTCGGAACAGCGCAACCGATTATAACTATTCCGGTGCTTATTTTGCCTTTCCCACAACCGTCACAAATTACTACACAGAGGAAGGAGTCCAGAAAACCAGCACAACCCAAAAAAGTTATGAATTTATCTGGGGCAACGTGGCCAGTGAAACAGATGCTCTTGGCAATGTATCCAGTTACAGCTACGATACACAAGGAAGGATCAAAAAAATAACCCACCCGGCATCAACAGGTCAAAGCGGAAATTATGTGGTGGAGGATAACTTTGACTATGCCAGGTATGTAGAGGAAACTTTCTTTGGAGGACAGAGGCTCCTTAGAGTTAGAAGCTATAAGACTAATAATGGCTCCACATTCTCAGATACCTATAACTATTATGATGATCACGGTAAAATGCTTTTATCTAAGTATTATGATTACGAATCCACTTATTGGATCCCCACGGTATATGGATATAACGATTACGGACAGTTAAGCTCACTAAGAGTTATTGGCAATGTGACAAACTATTTGAGCGACGAATGGGGCCGGTTGCAGAAAGTTACCGACCCACAGGGGAATTATTATAACTTTGATTACGATATAATCAACCGTACCAAGACCACCACATTTGTTCCTGTAGACACTGGCGTAGCCGAAAACCATTACATTGAAACAAGCGACCAGTGGGGCCGGACAATATCTAGAAAAGGCTTTCCCGACGGGCCGAGCGGGCCCACTGTGGTTGAAGAAAAGTACGAGTATGACTCTGAAGGCAACCTAACCAGACAAACAGACGCCAATAACAATATCACATTATATGGTTATGACGCTTTGAACAGACTAAACAAGGTTACCAACGCCCTAGGTGAGACTACTGACTATGATTATGACCGACTGGGGGATCTTACCTGGATTAAACAATATCAGGGTACAAGCACCTTTTCCACAGTGAAACAGTATAGCGAAAGAGGCGCATTGGTGTCCAAACAGCCCCCGGCGGGGCAGCCCACCACCTGCAAATATAACGCCAACGGTTTGCCAAAAGAGGTAATAGACGCCTCCGGTAAAAGTACGACCATGCAATATTATCAAGACAATAAACTCGCCGAGAGAAGGGCTAACCATGACCGTATAAATTACTACTACAGCCCCCTGGGAGGTGTGGAGAAATACCAGCCCGTAAACGACACTACCGGAAACGGTGAGGCGTTAACCTATGATTATTATTACGGCACCGGACTTGTCAAACATAGAACAATTAGCGGTTATGTCGTTGGCTTCATTTATGATGATTTTGGGAACAAACGAAATGATTTCTATCCTTCTGGTTTTGGTACGTATTACAGTTATGATAATTTGAACAGGTTAACAAGTGTTTACGATTTAAATACTGGAAAATCCTTCACCTACGAATACTACGGCGACGGGATGGTCAAGGCGGTCAACTATCCCCAGTTGGCCAACGGGTCAATCATCCGCACCGAATATACTTACGACAACATCAATCGGCTAAAGACCATGAAAAACTTGGTTGGTGGACAAGTTGTCACACAATATAGCTACGGTTACGACAGCAACGGCAATATTACCTCGGCAACTGAAAACGGCCAGACTACAAATTACACTTACGATGCCTTAAACCGGCTTACCGGGGTACAAAGACCGGACGGTACAACCATCAGTTATCAGTATGACACCAGGGGTAACAGGATATCATCAAGCAATAATATGTCGAATACGGTTATTCCCAGAATATTAAGCTATAACAATTGGGATCAGTTGGCCACATTTACCTCCAGCGGAACTGCGTATAACTACTACTATGATCCTGAAGGATTGAGGTGTAAAAAGGTTACCCTTTCTGGTACTACGAGATACCATTATGATAACGCAGGCAGAGTTATCGCTGAGTCAAATGAAAGCGGTGCCTTCACAGCAGAGACAATCTGGGGAGACAAGGCACTGGCACGTAAAGTAAGCGGTAACTATTGCTACTACTTGTACAACGGTCACGGAGACGTAACCCAGGTTATAGACCAAAACGGGAATGTAGTCGACAGCTACACTTATGACGAGTGGGGAAATATAACTTCCAAGCAGGAACAGTTGCCGCAGCCGCTTAAGTATGCAGGAGAGTATTACGACGACGAGAGTGGGCTGTACTACCTGAGGGCAAGATATTACGATCCAAGTGTTGGAAGATTTATATCTCAGGATTCAGTTGAAGGGAGCATTACCAATCCTCTGAGTTTGAATCTTTATACCTATGTAAGAAATACTCCGGTGATTTATGTTGATCCGAGTGGTTGTTATCTAGTAGGGCTAAGAGAGTGGATTACAAATCATGAAGGAGAGGTAGAGTGGGATGCTGAAAGCAGATCAGCTGTAACATATTTAGAGCGAGATGGCCGACGATATACTTATCAATATTATATTGACGATTATATTGTTGAAGATGACCATATAATGGTTGATGATGCCCAACTTTTGCGTGAATATAATCTTGATGGTTCTGTTGATGTAATTGGTCCTACTGATGAAGAAATATTGCAATTTGCACAGGAGATGGTTTTTACCGGTGGTTTAGGTACGTTGGAAAGACGGGGGGTTGGTTCACTAGCTGGGAAGGCTGCAGGTAGAGCTTTAACTACTCCTGCCCGTCTTGTACAAGAAGGTCAAACTGCTGTTATTGGGAAAATGAGTGATTTGAATGCACCTGGTGCAATAGGTAGTGCCGAATTTAAGGTTGCTGATTATTTACCAGACATGGGAAGTCCAAAAGCAAATTGGGCGCAGAATTCTGGTATCCTTAGAAGTATAATGAAAGTAGGAAACCCTATTAAGGATGTATCGCCTTATCCCATGAAGAACGCAGGTTTCTTGGGAGCAGAAAGAAATCTACTTGAATCTAAAGGATGGTTCTATAATAACGGCTACTGGTATGCACCATAGTAAGAAAGAGTGGCGATAATATGGGTAATAGTAAAAATAGGATAATGCTTGGTTTCCAGGATGCGGTTAAAAAGTATTTTGCTTTTCTTGAAGACCAGTATGGGTTTAGGTGTAATTATTCCGATTTGTATATTGTGAAATTCAGTTCTGGTAAAGTTTTTTTAAACATCTATCACGAGAGAATTTCTTATGAAATTTACATTGTAATTGGTATATTACCTGAGAATTATAATAATCAATTGAAAGCAAATTTAAGTGATATTTTAGAAATGTCAGGTATAACAAATGAACGGACATTCTACCAGGCTAGTAATAAAAATGATATTTATGTGGTTATTAAAAAGCTTTCAGATTTGGTAAGGATATATGCAAATGATGCTCTTAATGGTTCTATTGATTACTTCAAAGCAATATTAGAGGAGAGAATACAAAGACAACAAAACAAATTGATTTTACAAGAACTTAAAGTAGCGGAAAAAAAAGCCAATAGCGCATGGGATAGTAAAGACTACAAAAAGGTAGTAGAAATATACTATCGATTTGAAAAATATTTAAGTTTAGTTCAAATTAAGAGATTAGATTATGCTAAGAAAATGATTTCCGAACATATGAAGGATTAATTAAAAAAGTAGAATTAGTGTTATGGCAAAATCTTGTGATCTAACTATTGAGAGTATTTATATCTTAGGATTCTGTAAAAGGGAGATAGCGGATCCGAATATTACAATTTCTAATCTTTACCCGACCGGAGTAATACTTAGCTGGACTGCTGCCACTGATAACGTGGGAGTAGCCAGCTACACAGTATACCGGGACGGCACACTGTTGGGTACTGTAAATGGTACCAGTTATAACGTAACCGATTTGACACCAAACACAAGCTATACCTTCAAAGTTGAGGCAGGTGATATGGCTGGTAATTTCAGCACCAACGGCCCCAGCGTAATGGTGACTACATCATTCTTAGAAGTCGTCAAGCCGTTTAACTGCAATGGTTACAGTTACACGCAAAGCACCAAAACCTTAAAGATCTTCTTCAGCAAACAATCAGCTACCACCAATGAATTTGATGCATATGGGAGCCAGTTTGTAGTTACAAGGCAATATGACAGCTCTAACCCGGCGTTCAGTTACTCCAGAAATACGGGAAGCGGCTACAGTGGTGTTAGTGACAGCAACCTCAACAAGGGCACAACCGTTACCATGACCTTTGATGATGCACTTAGTGCCGATGAGCTTTACGATGTAACAATCAAAGCGGCCACCGTCGCTGACGACGACTTATTGACCCTGGGCAACTATCGGAACAGGAGCGACTTCACCTTTACCTTCAGGACTCCTATTTCGGGGGATACAACCTTCAGTAATACCGTGCCAGTGATCACTTCTACGGTGTTACCTTCAAACGTGGCCTATGAGTCCGACTTCGGTATCATTTTTGACCGGCCAGTTTGCTCCATCAGCGCTGCCACCTTATTGAGTCTGACTGATCCCAATAGCCTGGTGGCAAACTATAAAAAGGGTGGAACAACCGTGGTCTATGACAGCGTCATCGACGCGGGTGCCGTTCCCGGCGCAGAGAACTACAAACCATTTGCTAACACCGCGAACACCTATTTCTTCTTCCCTGAGGCCTCTTCAATTGATGATGATAATACTATCACCTATTGGCGGGATAATTCCACCGGCACCCACAGCTATGCCCTGGACATACCGCCTGTCACCGACATTAGCGGAAATTCCTTTACTCATGCCCAACTCGGCACGATCAGTTTCAGCTCACTTAACAACGACCTCCCCGCCTGGCTGGACAAAAGGCCCACGGTTGATACTCCAACCAGCACCACGCTGACGGTGCACTGGAACGCCAGCGGCATCACCAATTCTAGCGCAATCGAAGCGTATGACGTCTACTATTCCACCAACCAGTGGACGGGCTTTATGAAAATTAATATAAGTGACATCACCGGTACCGCTCCTTTCTCATTCGTGGCCGGGGACACTATGGATAATAGTGCATATGAGCTAAGCCCTTGTACCACTTATTACTTCCGAGTCGTGCCCAAGAATACCACCTACACCCTTGAAGCGGGTTTCTCCGTGGCCGGATCAGGTTTTACGACCTCTTAAAACAATGTGAAATAAGCTGTTATTCTCAGCCCCGGCCGTCAGGCTGGGGTTTTTAAAAGCCTCGGGATTTTTTAATTAAGGAGGCATTTAACCGTTGAACATCTTAAACCTTTCAAACTTTAATGTACAAGGCGTTACAGAAAATGATCTTGATTACTGCATTACGGTGGAGACAGCATCTCCACCGTTTTACTGCCCTCACTGTGGTTCGGTAGTTAAGAATAATCTCACACGTTTTGGGCGAAAAAATCAAATGTTTATGGATCTACCCATGCATGGAAAGCGTGTTGGCATTTTAGTATTACGTCAGCGTTATCGCTGCAACGATTGTAATACAACGTTTTTAGAAGTCCTGCCGGATATGGATGAGAAACGACAGTTAACAAAACGCCTTATTAAATATATAGAAGAACAATCACTTAAACGTACATTCTTGAGTATTTCTGAAGATGTTGGTGTAAATGAAAAAACAGTTAGGAACATTTTCCGAGACTATGTTAATCATCTCGAAAAAACTATACGCTTTGAAACTCCACAGTGGCTTGGTATAGATGAAATTCATATTATTAAACCGCGCTGTGTTATTACCAATATAAAAGAGCAGACAGTTATCAACTTACTACCATCACGTAACAAGGAAACACTTATTCGCTACCTTATGAGCCTTCCAGACCGGGAGAGAATCCAGTATGTTTGTATGGATATGTGGGAGCCATACCGGTCTGCTACAATAGCTGTCCTGCCAAATGCAAAAATAATCGTTGATAAATTTCATATTGTCCGGATGGCCAACCAAAGCCTGGAATATATTCGAAAGAGCGTCAGAGAAAGCTTAACCCCAAACAGCGCCGGATACTGATGCATGACCGGTATATTTTATTAAAAAGGCGCAAGGATCTTACAGGAATGGAGCTTATGAAGCTTGAATCCTGGACACTTAACTATCCGGAACTGGGCATGGCACATGAGTTGAAAGAGTCATTTTATGAGATTTGGGAAATCGAGAACTCTAAAATGGCCAATGAAAAATATCAGGACTGGTTAAAACAGCTTCCTCACACCTTGGGATTGGCTTTTCAGCCACTTGTTACTGCAATAAGTAACTGGCATAAAGAAATATTCGATTATTTTGATCATCCCAGCCGTCTTACTAATGCTTATACGGAGTCGCTTAATAACCTAATCAAGGTAACAAATCGCATTGGCAGGGGGTACTCTTTTGAAGCTCTTCGAGCACGCATTCTTTTTACTGAAGGTTTACATAAGCAGCAAAAGCCGAAATACCCCAAGAGGTCGTTCTTGAGGGATCCCAGTCTCTTGATAAACAATATGCTGTTAAGAGAAGTAATTAATGAGGATAAGATATATCTCCATAAATGTAATTACGGTGTGGACATATCAACATTGATCCGTTATTTGGGAGAAGGCTTATTTTAGGGTAAATCAACACGATAATCCGAATACCCATTTTTAGTAAGTACGGTTTCCAAACCGGTTTTTCCCCTTGAACCCGCCAGTCCTATCGGCGCTTTTTTTGCCACTTCCACCTCTAAAGTATCCTCTCTCTCTTTGACTTGCAATCTTGTTTTTATTTTGTCTTACTCTGAGCGGTCTTTCCTCGGTCAGTATAACAGGGGTCCGGTCGGATTCTTTCGTGAGCGCCTTTAACGCTGCTGCAAGAAGAGTAACTGCATCATTTTCTTTCAGCAAACCCTCTGCCAACCCCTTGTAATTTCCAGTATCCCCATTTTCCACGGCAAGCAGGAGCCTATCAATTGCCTGGCGTTGTTGCCATTCAATCGCCTCTTTTATTGTTGGTATGGGTTTCCGAGTTATTTTCCCTCCGGTCATTTTTTCAATAATTTTTAAGTGATGAATCTCCCTCGGCGTGACAAAAGTAATTGCCTTGCCTGCTTTACCGGCACGGCCGGTACGGCCGATACGGTGGACATAACCTTCCGGGTCCTGGGGGATGTCGAAGTTATATATATGGGTCACATCGCTGATATCCAAGCCCCTGGCGGCAACATCTGTGGCCACAAGCACTTCAACAGTACCTTCCCTGAACCGCCGCATCACAAAATCCCGTTTGGACTGGGCAAGATCTCCGTGGAGAGCTTCGGCCGAATAGCCGCGTTTAATCAATGCCTCAGAAATCTCGTCTACCCTGCGCTTGGTCCGGCCAAAGACAATGGAACGGTCCGGCGACTGGATGTCCATCAATCGGCAGAAAACATCGAATTTTTGTCTCTCTTCGACTTCAATATAGCTTTGTTCAGTGTTTGGGACAGTAACCTGCCTGCCTTCAGTCCTGATCACTTCCGGGCTCCTCATGAACCGCCGGGCCAAGGCTTGGATCGGACCGGGCATTGTCGCGGAAAAAAGCAAGGTCTGGCGCTCCTCGGGAACTTCCGCAAGGATGGTTTCAATATCCTCAATAAAACCCATATTCAGCATTTCGTCAGCTTCATCCAACACTACTGTCCTGACCTGGTTAAGGCGGATTGTTTTTCGACGCATGTGGTCCATGAGACGGCCAGGCGTTCCCACGATAATATGCGGTCTGTTCTTAAGTGCCCTAACTTGACGGGTAATATCCTGACCGCCGTAAATCGGCAGCGTACGGATACCCTTCACCTGCCCGATTTTGTTCAATTCCTCGGCCACTTGTATGGCCAATTCACGGGTAGGGGTTATGACAATCCCCTGGATCGGTTCCCGTTCAACATCGAAGAACTCAATCATAGGGATACCAAAAGCTGCTGTTTTACCTGTCCCGGTGTGGGCTTGACCAATCAGGTCCTTCCCATTTAACCCCATAGGAATAGCCTTCTCTTGTATGGGTGTCGCTTCTTCGAAACCCATATTATTAATAGACCGCATCACCGGCCCGGTCAAACCAAAATCACTAAATGTTGCCAATCTTTTATCTTCCCCTTTACTACTGTAATTTAACTGCTAATATCTTTCAATATACACATATAAGTATACCCATGCTATTTCTTTATCTTTCCGCATAATATTACCTAGCTCAAGGGTCATCTTTTCCAACAACTCATATAAAGAAAGAAGGGATTATCGCTATTCAAAGCAATAACCCCTTGAATTTCACAGCTCTTTATTTTACACTATTTCCGGTTCTTGTGCAATCTTTTTGTTCTGGGTTGAGTCACTAATCATCCAGATATCTATTTCTGTTATTTATAAAATCCTTATAAATTTGATAATAATCCGTTTCTTCATACTCCACTTGCCGCACAGGAATATTATCGAAACTGTATATAACAACTCCGGGAAGCGCAAGTAAAGCTCCTTCCTTCAATAAAACCTTCCGTTCAGCTTCACTTTCCGCCGCATTCCAACCACTACCATCTTAATACGCTTAAGGTTAATAGCCTATCCATTTTCGCCTTTCCAGCAACTTCTTACCGAATACCGCCAGCGTTATTGCAATCCCCTCATATTGAACAGCGATGAATCATATTTTTCAAGTAGCAGAGTAATTCTTTTATCTACTCAACCTTATCGGAACCCAGCTAAAAGGTGGTGGAGATAGCTTGCGAAAAAAAGAATTTTACTTTGTTTTGCTCCTTTTTACGATTATTATTACGGCTAACTGGCTGGTAAGAAAGGACGCTCGTTTGATAGCAATAAGCATCCTTTTTGTTATATTGTACGTGTTGTTTTACGGCACTGAAATTGTAACGGCATATTACCTCTACCTCGCCGACCGCTCATTTAAAAAATGCGATGATTCAAAAGCTGTAAATTATTATTGGAAAGTCCACCAGATTGCCCCAGGAAAAATCACCAGAACAGCATCACTTGCCATCATTAAAAATATCGAGGGGAAATGGGACGAGGCTGAAAAATTATACCGGGAAGTTTTGCGTTTGCGCCCCAACGACATCCGACTGCAATACAACCTGGCTGTCACACTTATAAATAAAGGCTGTTACGATGAGGCTCGTACAATCCTGATACTGCTCACGCACCTTTACCCGCGTCTGTACTATCACCACGCGACCCTCGGCGAGGTCTTAATGCGCCAGGGCCGGTATGAGGAAGCATACCGCCATTTATCCATGGCATTGCGCATAAATTCTAGTGAAACTAACATTAGAAACAAACTGGAGGCAGTAGTCAGCAAACTTAAAGATGAGAGATGAATACTGGAGTAAAATATTTTTTATTTAGAAGCTTTAACTATTTGCAGCAATTCCTTACGATTGGATGTCCCGGATTTTCGTAAAATATTCCGCACGTGAAATTTAACAGTATGACGGGAAATAACTAGCTTTTCAGAAATCTCGCTGTCCGTACATCCATTGTATATCAGTTCATAAACCTTTTTTTCAGTATTTGTAAGGTCATACCAAAAAGCCGGAATTTCCCGGTCCAATTTATCGTCACCGGCTTTCACATCATTGCCGCCGCGATTTTTTTCATCAAAATTATTAAGGGAAACATTCTTATCCTGTTCATATTGTTGTAAAGGCCGGAGGAACCAGATTATTAGGGGATTAATGATGAATAAAAGACAAGCGCCAAATACCGCGGTAGTGGAACTTGACAAGGGACTGGGCAGTAATTGCACGTCTAATGCTATACCCGGCGCTGTTATAAAAAACAAAGACACGCCAAGTCCTAGCCCGAAAACCTTCCGGCAATTCAGCATTTTTGTCAATCCGCGCAGTGTAAGCCAGTAATAGAGATCCGTAGCGCAAAGCCCGGCAATTAGCAACAGCAGTGTGATAATAGTTTCCACGGGACGGTCGAGGCCAATTATAACAGTTGCAAGACCAAGACCTAATAAACTTAACGCTACAGGACCCAGCCATATATAGGAGAATTTTCTGGCGTATAAAGCAAGCGCAAAATAGAAGACCGCATATATAAAAGAATCAAGACCAATAACTTCCGGCCACCGTGAGTAAAAAAGGGGCATAATCACCCTGAACCAAAGTCCCCCGGAAAAGTAAGCGGCCGCTGAAAAAGCAATGACGCTGAGAATGATACCAGTTTTATTTATTCTTCCAGGTTCTTCATTAGTTAAGTTACTTGTGAGATGTTTATTACTAATATTGAGTGCGCCTAATAGCGGCGCCAGTCCGGTAAAAGAAGCAACGATCTTAATAAATGGGTAAGATAAAAAATGTGTAAAACCAGCCAACCCCAGCAGTAGATTAGCTGCCGTCATGGCCAAACCGATTGTTATTACCGGGTTTTCTTCATTTAAAAAAACCGGCACCCAGGCTAACACCAGATAGGCTGAGATAAGACCGAGAATACCACTGATGATATACGGGTTAACAGAGGGAAAAAAAGTCCATATACACGTCAGGGCCCAAATTATCGATCCTGTGAAGGTGACAATTCTTTTTTCACTTGAAATGCTTGGAGGAAGAAAGGCAAAAACAAATAGCCCCAGACCATGACAAAAGGTGAAAACGTGTCCCAGGATGTATGCTTTAGGACCAAATATCTCTTCCAAAAAAGGGCCGTGCATAGGATATGAGAGAATCCAGGTAAAAATAAGGGCAAGCGCTAGGGCATTTAGGATCGAATCAGTTAGCGCTAACTTAATTTTCTGGGAAACTGTCATTGTTATAATCTTTCTTGCTAAATTAATCTTCCGTAAAATATAACATATTTTGTCGAACGAAAAAATCACCCGATCGGGTGTATTTTTTATGTTTTCCGCATGGGGTAGGTAGTTGGGGTAGGTTTTTTTACCTGATATAATAAAAAAGCCGCCCTATCGGGCGGTTCTTCCTTTTCTAGAAGATATCTTCTAAGCTGTTTTGCCATGGCTCTTTAGGACGCATTTCTCCTCCGCATTTTTCGCAGACAAACCTGGGAGGTACCGT
>NZ_JAKOAV010000036.1 GCF_029478095.1 Pelotomaculum isophthalicicum JI
TTGCCTTGTTATTATGAATGATAACGACCGAGGTTTGTCAGGAGCCGTATACGAGGCCCGTACGTACGGTTCTGTGAGAGCCAAAAAGTCGGGATTAATTTTCCCGACTTTTAGCTACTCGATTATTTGGCGGCATAATGCATAAAATTGCGCTGATAACACCGTTTTACTGGCTGACGCAGCTTATATACGGTATCTATAACGGCGCTTTTTCACAGCAATACTTTATTGCACTGGTGGCGGCAAATATCATCGGTTTCATGATCATAATATTCACATGGCATAAATCGCCTTATGGCAGAAAAAGGAGCAGTGCGTAATGTATAACAGTTTCAAAAAGCTACATGCTGAAAAGCGCGACTTGATTTTGCAGATAAGCATGGAAGAGTTTGCAGAAAAAGGGTATCATAAAGCTTCTACAGATACCATAACCCAAAGAGCAGGAATATCCAAAGGTATACTCTTTCACTATTTTAAAAGTAAAAAAGGGCTGTTTTTGTATTTGGTTGAGCACACCAGAGATCTGCTGGAGAAAAAGGTGATGTCTGAGATAGAAATATTGGAAGAAGGTGATTATTTTGAACGTATTAAAAAAATGATGATAATAAAATATAAGGTTGCGTTGAATTATCCGACCGAAACGGAGTTTGCCGCCAGGGCTTTGCTAACTCCTCCGGCAGAAGCAGCAGATGAGATTGCAGCTCTTAATGCAAAATATATGGAAAAGTATAAAGAAAAATTAATGCAGGATTTCTTATACGATAAAAAGCTGCTTGAAAAACTCCCTCTGCGTGTAGACCCCGAAAAGGTTATAAAAGCAAGCGCTTTTATATTAGAGCAGGTAGGCGCGAAATATATAGAAAAATATAAATCGCAGGGCATGTATGGGAACTTTGATGAATTTCTTGAGGAGCTTGAATTTTTCAATGACATCATTAAATATGGTGTTATTAAAAAAAATAAGGGATGCCATATCATGGACAAATACTAAATAAGAACCATATAATTAAACAGTGAAATGGAAATAGGTCGGTAATTGATGACGTTGACGGTATTTAAGAAGTATAACAAAATTACCCCTTATCAAAGAAAAAAACTGTACATGTATATATGGACAGCTGGCTGGTTAATTGCTCTAATTGGTTTCACACCTCTTTTAATCGTGTTGTTAAACGGTTTTCATATATCGCTTATTCGTATACACCTGATTTTAATTTATTATGCCACTCTAATATTCCTGCTTTGGGGCAATTACGGTTTTCACGATCGCCGGATGCCGCGCTTCTGGGTCTATGCCGCCTTAATAACGGGACTCTGGGACGTATCGGGGACTTTACTGCAATTTCCTTTCCTATTAACCTCAATTCCTTCAGTTTCTTTTCAGACAGCCATGATTGTTCAATGCGGCCTGTTATTCTTAAGCAATAAGGAGACGGGTGGCACTGCGAAGTATATAACGGGGTGGTCTTTCATTTTATGGGGATTTCACAGGTTCGACTATTTATTCCTGCACTCAAATACTTCGTTTCTTCCATGGGGCTATCTTATCGGTACTATCAAAGCAAGTGAAACCTGCCTTCTGGTTACCCTTCACTCCATCCGCCATACCTGTGCGGAAGAGGAAAATGAAAGAAAATGCCGGTCAATGGAGAATTGCTTCACGACCGGTACTTTTATTGCATAAATTGAGCCGCGTAGAAACAGTATAAAATATATTGACCAATTGGTCAGTAAGTGCTATGTTTATACTGACCATGCGGTTAGTAAGCCTGGGAGGTGGAATGGCCCTTGCCTTTACAAGTTTACGATAAAGAAAAAATTCTGGACGCCTGTCTGGCTGTGTTTGCCCGCCACGGGTATAAAAACGCTTCGGCCGTGATGCTGGCGGAGGCGGCCGGCGTATCCAAGGCCCTCATTTTCCATCATTTTAAGAGCAAGAAAGAGCTATATCTCTGTGTTCTGGATCGGTGCATCGAAAAAGCGAGGGTGAAATTGGGCATTGACGTCCTGTCGGAATACCGGGACTTTTTTGAAGCAATAGATAAATACAGCCCCATCAAACTGGACTATCTTAAAAAGAATCCGGACGTTTACAAGGTGGCGAGGGAAGCCTTTTATGCGACGCCGGATGAACTGAAGGCGGCTATTGAAGAAAAGTACGGCGAGTTGATTGCCGGCAAGAACGTGGTGTGGGAGCGGTTGTTTAAAAAAGTCCCGCTCAAAGAAGGTGTGGACCGTTGGCAGGCGTTTGAGCTGATTATGATCATACTGGATCATTTCGAAAACATTTTTTTATCGGAAGTGAAGGACGAAAAAGATGTGGATGAAACATATTCCCAACACTTTCTCGACAAGATGAACAATTTTCTAAACATGATCCGTTATGGAATAGAACGGTAACCTGCAGCCTCATTCAAGAACTCAGCCGTAAAAAAACGGATTGTTACTCCAGCGGATGGTTTTCCCGCAGGCTGCGGGAATTATGTTTACGGCCGATCCCGTCACCTCCAACAGGAAAGTGCTGTCCATTGATGCCGGCTTCGGGCTTGGCGAGGCCCTGGTCTCCGGCCTGGTGAACCCTGACATTTATAAGGTGCGGGAGGGACGGATCGTCGATAAGAAGATATCCACCAAGAAACTGGCCGTCTACGCGTCAGAAGGAGGCGGCACGGAGGAACGGAAGATCGATCCCGGGCGGCAAAATATGCAGACGCTGACCGACGAGCAGATTTTGCAGCTTGAAGGCATGGGCCGCAAGATCGAGGCGTATTTTGGCCGCCCGCAGGACATCGAATGGTGCCTCAATTGGGGACATTCCTCCGACCGCCAGGGCCAAGCTCCAAAGGGAGGTGTGTCCCCTTTCCGCAGTAGACATTCCTCCGACCCTAAAGCCAGTCTACCAAAGGAGGTGTGTCCCCTTTCATCTTGTGATACGTTCTATATCGTGCAGAGCCGCCCCATCACTACCTTATTCCCCGTACCGGAAAACGATGGGCGAATGCGGGTCTACATATCGCTAGGCCACCAGCAGATGATGACGGATGCCATTAAACCGTTGGGGATGCCATCTTCCAGTTGTTAGCTGGTGATTTTCCAATGCACAAAGCCGGTGGAAGGTTGTTTTGGGAGGTAACGCACGACCTGGCCTCATCCGTTGGCCGCAAGATCGTGCTCAGTACGATGGGCAAGGGCGACCCGCTGACAGTGAACGCGATCATGAGTTTAATGCAACGGAAGGATTTTTTGGCATCATTGCCGCGCGGAAAAAGATCCATCAGCATGCGTACCGAGGGAATGTCCTGGGCAATGCTTGTTCAGGCCTTCTGGATCTACCGTAAAAAAGACCCGGCGGTCGTTCAAAATCTCATTGCCCGCAACGAGGCGTCGATCAGAGACCTGCGGCAAAGGATCGCCAACGTATCCGGGGACGAACTGTTTGCCTTTATTGTCCAGGACCGTAAGCAATTAAAGGAAATCATGTATGATCCACGCGGCTTTGGAGCAATCGCCGTCGCGGTGTTAGTCTCGGGTTGGATCAATAAGAAAATGGAAAAATGGCTGGGCGAAAAGAGTGCCGCCGACACGCTTTCGCAATCGGTACCCAACAACGTCACCTCCGAAATGGGGCTGGCGCTGCTGGACGTAGCGGACGTCGTCCGGCAATACCCGGCGGTGATTGAGTATTTTCAGCATGCCAGTGATGAGACCTTCTTCAAGGACCTGGCGAAACTGGAAGGCGGCGATGCCGTCAGCCACTCCATACGGGCGTACCTTGAAAAATACGGTATGCGTTGTCCCGGTGAGATTGATATCACCAGGACGCGTTGGAACGAACAGCCGACCGCTCTCATTCCCGCGATCCTCAGCAACATCAAGAACTTTGCGCCCAATGCAAACAGCGTTAAGTTTGAGCAGGGACGGCTGGAAGCTGAGCAGAAGGAACAGGAACTCTTGAGCCGCCTGGAGCAATTGCCTGGCGGCAAGCAAAAGGCCAAGAAGACAAAGAGGATGATCGGCGTTTTGCGCAACTTTATCGGCTACCGGGAATATCCCAAGTATGGCTTCATCCAGCGTTTCTGGATCTACAAGCAGGCCCTGCTGAAGGAGGCCGCTAGGCTCGTGCAAAAGGGAGTCATCCGGGAGAAGGAGGACATCTACTACCTGTCCTTCGAGGAACTCCGGGAGGTTGTGCGCACAAACCGGCTGGATTATAGAATTATCACCAGGAGAAAAGGGGAGTACGAGGTCTATGAGAAGCTGACGCCGCCGCGGGTGATGACGTCCGAGGGCGAGATCATATCCGGCGCATACAACACCGGTAATATCCCCCGGGGCGCCTTGGCTGGCATACCCGTTTCATCCGGCATTATCGAGGGACGCGCACGGGTCATTTTAAAGATGGCGGACGCCAACATAGAGGATGGCGACATTTTAGTCACCACATTTACTGATCCCAGCTGGACACCGCTGTTTGTATCCGTCAAAGGCTTGGTAACGGAGGTAGGCGGGTTGATGACCCATGGCGCCGTCATTGCGCGGGAATATGGCCTTCCGGCAGTGGTAAGCGTGGAAAACGCTACCAAGTTGATCAAAGACGGTCAGAGGATCCGGGTGAACGGAACGGAAGGGTATGTGGAAATGTTGTGATGCCCTTTATAGATGTATCAACTTGATCTACTTTAATTATCGCCGGATGTGTCCTGCTGTTTGTTCGCTTCATCAGCGAAAATCCAGGCAAAAGCTTTTGCTTTTAGCAGAGCGTTATAGGTGATTAAAACAAATGGTCCCAAAATGAAGCCGTATACCCCTAGAAGCTCATATCCCACGTAGAGGGCCATCAATACGCTTAAAGGATCGATCCCGATATTCTCTCCCAGGACCTTGGGCTCAAGGGAGTGCTTGACTATAACAACCACAGCGAAAAGAATCACCAGGCCTAGCGCCAGGTAATTATTTCCACCGAGGAGGCTGAAAATAATCCAGGGAACGAATAGAGCTCCTACACCCAGCACCGGGATTGGGCTGACCAGACCGCCTAGGAGGGCGACGGTAACTACATATTCGGAGTGCAGAAAAACCAACCCTACCAAGATTACCATGCCGGTAATGGCCGAAAGAATCATTTGGGCTCTGATAAAGCCGATTGTGGCACGGTATAGGTCGTCAGTCATTATTTTTAGTTTGCTGTGATATTCCAGTGGTATAGAGGATACCACTCTGCTTTTTAACTTCAGGAGGTCTTTGCTGATAAAAAAGGTTGCTATCAGGATTATTATCACTATAAGTAACTGGTTTGGCAGGGTAGTAATCATTCTAAGTATTTCCCTGGCCAGCATTGAAAGCCGGTCGGAGAATATTTCCGTGAGCTTCTCGGTATTTTTGTTCAGATGGCTGACAAATTCGGGCGGCAGGTCTTGTGTGAGGGACTGGATCCATTGGATTAGTACAAAAGTCAGGCTTTTTAACATTTTTGTATAAGATGGAGCGTTAGCGATAAATTTTGCCAGTTCCACAATTATCTTTGATACAGCGAACCAGGTTATCGCCGTTAAAGATCCCATAGCGACCAGTAGAGCCATGCCTGTAGCTGCCGGCCGAGGCATTTTCAGCCTAAGAAAGAGGTTTACCAACGGTTCTATAACCACAGCGAGAATCAAACCTAGGAGGAAAGGAAGGAAATAAGGTATAATCAGCTTGAAGGCAACGGTAGCTATGATCAGGGTGGCCAATAGCAAAGCTATGTTAGTAATAGCGTTCCAGTGCTTTTTGTAGAATTCTCTCATAATAACACCTCAATTTAATTATACATTGAAAAGCAGAAAAAAGGCTGTATGATATTTAACAGCCTTTTTTATAATTACCGGTCCTCTTCTTCTGGAAGATTCACTGTTTTTCCTTGACACTGCTTTCTTAATGGCACATAATTATAATAGATAAATTAGCTATTATAGCTATTTCTGGAGGTGTTCCCATGAAAGTCAACTCGACGGAACTGCAGAACAACTTCGGGAAATACCTGATGCTTGCGATGCAGGAGGACATCATAATTACAAGAAATGGTATGGAAATAGCAAAACTGTCAGCTATCAGAGATGTGGTTTCGGACTGCGGTACAATGCCCAGTATGGTAATGGAGGTAATGGAAAAGGCCGAAGTATACGGTTACGGCGGCAGGAAGGCATCCTATGAGGAATTTCTGGAGCTGACCAAAGATACCGAGGATAGATATGAATACATAGATGGTGAAATATACCTGCTGGCCTCGCCTAAAACCGTGCACCAGATAGTTTTGACCGAACTGTTTGTGATTTTTTACAACTGGTTTCAGGGTAAAGAATGCATCCCCCTGGTTGCCCCTTATGATATTACACTCAAGAGAAACCCGGAGAATATTAATGTTGTCCAGCCTGACATCATGGTCATCTGCGACCTTGAGGAAAAGCTGGATGAAAGTGACTTTTACAAGGGTGTCCCGGCACTTGTGGTGGAGATTTTATCAGAGGGTACGCGGAGCAAGGATTTGATCAAAAAGCTTGACCTTTACATGTCATGCGGCGTCAGGGAATACTGGATTGTAAACCCGATAAACAGGGAAGTGACTGTTTATCATTTTGAAGACAATAACATCAGCGGCAATACCACTTACAAAAAACCAGAAATCGCGCAATCCTACATTTTTGAAGGACTGTCCGTGGAGCTTGGCAGAATCTTTAAGTGAGCGTTCTATGAGAACGATGGACACTAGCATTCATACCTCATCAGCAACTGAAAAATAAGGCCTCCGGGTTTCCTTGGACCTAGAGGCCAATATTTCTAAAAGGATATAGAGCACTGTATTGGGACAAGGTGCCTGTCCCCTCAACTATATCCGTTTTGGCAGCGAGATATTCCGTACTGATTATTATTTTGCATTTCTAACAAATCTAGCCCCCATTTCAAAGGCTTTTTCGCAATCATTTGGAAATACGTCCTTTCGCTGTTTTGCCTTCTTCTCAGGGTTAAAACGGTCTGCAACCACTTTTAAATAATCCTCAAACTGATAAGTATCAAAGCTATATATTGTCTCTGAATCCCCGAATATCATCTGCAATACCATTTCATTAACACCGAGGTGTTGATCCAAGCCATATTCTTCTATCTGCTCCTGTGTATAATTCATCGTATAAATGAACCCTGTATTGATCCTTTTGGGGAAAAGCGAATGTGGAGGATCGGTATAGGTTATATACGGAAACATCAAACGCTCTAAAAATGCTTTCATTTCTCCAGAAACGGTTCTAAAATATATGGGAGAGCCTAGTATGATGGCATCGGCTTCCTCAACCTTTTTAAGAATTGGTGACAGATCATCATTTGCTGCACACTTGCCATAACTTTTACTACCTTTTATCTTACAGGCAAAACAACTCAAACATCCTTTAAAGTTGAGATCATAAAGATGAATTAGTTCTGTCTCTGCTCCTTGTGAAGCGGCACCTTCAAGCGCTTTATTCAACAGTGTTGCTGTATTCCATGTTTTCCTTGGGCTTCCATTGATGGCTAAAACCTTCATAAGTTATTCCTCCTCAAGTTTGAGATTTGTTAAACGCATGTTAAAATTAAGTATAATGACAATTCTACAAAAAGAGAAGTAGTTACATATATTGTAATTACTATAGAGGAGGGAAGTAACGTGATTAAATCATGTGAACCAAATAATGAAAATTATTCTTGCCCAATAGAAAAAACACTCTCTATTATTGGTAGTAAATGGACTCTGTTAATTTTGCGGGATCTTTCTAACGGGACCAAAAGATTTGGTCAATTGCAGAAATCATTGAAAGGAATTAGTCCCAAAACTCTTTCATCACGGTTGCAGGAGCTTGAGAAGGAAGGAATAATTATCAAGAAGGTATACCCGGAGGTTCCCCCGCGGGTTGAATATACTTTTACACCTAAGGGTGAAAGGTTAAGGAAGATTGTTCTTGCCTTAGCTGATTGGGGAAGTGAGGATCATACAGCGTTAGGAGTTTAATGAACTAAGCCCAAAGAATTTATGGGGGAGGTTTCGTTCCTATATAAATATAAGCAGCAAACCTTTGTTGTAGAAGGAGATAAATATAAAAAGCCTTTAGGTAATATTGAATCTGAAGAATTGCTTGAATGGTATCAAAGAAAGAATCTTTATTTGGTCTGTAATAAGATGATTGATGAAAATTTCTTAAAAAGTAATTTATTAGACGAATTAATTAGCGGTTACAGCCTTATAACTTCTTTTTACCATTACTTATGGAAGATTAAAAATATGCAACAAATATAGACGATTCAACAGACAATATACAAGCTCAGAGATTTTATGAAAAGAACGGATTTTCAATAAGCTGGGATTTGCACTTCTAGATACTCATTAAGTGAAAAAGGCGGTATACAATGTTAGTGACGATGGAACGACAGATATTTAAATCGTTCGATCATGTTGCGCTTGGATGGGCGTGTATCGAGCCGACGATCCAACAAATCCGGGGAAAGATTTTACTGTAAAGTCCAAGGTCTATGAACAGCTGACCTTAGGACAACGTGCGTTACTAATGTTCTGGGTGCTATATGGACACGCACACTCGACGGCTGAATTTTATTGGTTTGTCTCTTATTATATCTCAGAATTGAAAGTCTGGCCGGAAATCAAGAGCGGGATACAATATTTCGGGGATGACGCCATGTATCGGATATATAAGGAAATCGAAGGAGTTGTTAAAGCAAGAAATCAAGAAATAAGGGGAAAAAGGCGCAAAGATACTGTGATAGACCTTGACGATAATTCTGAGCTTTTCGCAACAGTAGATAGACTCTACAAACTGTACCCAAAAATTGCTCCGGAAACAATTAAGCGAATTAGTACGTATATCCGAAACAATCCAGACGAATTCGTATTGCTGGAGGACTAAATTAAAAGATTTATCACCGGAGCAGCGGTGTGCGCGATTGGTAATATTTTTTAGATATGAAGGATAAGCGGCATTGTAAGCGAATTGAGTCCGGGTGTGATCAGAGGAGAGGAGCTGGAAAATGAACAAAGAAGAGCTAGTGGCTTTACTGGATAGTATCGTCGAACCTATCGTCTTTGTAGATACTCGGCATATAATCCGATATGTCAACAAGTCTGCTAAAGATAAGCACGCCAAAAAGGGCTACATGAACCTCGTTGGCAGCTCAATTTTTCAATGCCATAATGAAAGATCTAATGAGATAATATTAGACACATTTAAAATGTTGCAAAAAGGAGAAGACGAAAAAGTCATTTACATGAATAGCGCTAAACAAAGGGTCTTTATGCGCGCTGTCCGCGACAGCGACGGAAAACTCATCGGATACTATGAACGTGTAGAAAAAGACTAACTGGGATTTTGGGAATTAAGCGAGTATTAGTGTCTGAGTTAATTAGATTATATTGTGAAAGGAAGTCTTTGATGAAGTTCGAAGGAGTTATTTTTGATTTGGATGGAACACTCGTTGATTCACTTGAAGATATCGCGGATTCAATGAATAGTGTTCTCCAGGGATGCGGTTTTCCATCTCATGATCTTCGGAGTTATAAGCGATTTATCGGTAACGGGATAAAAAACCTCGTGAGTGAAGCACTACCTGAAACTTTTAGAACGGAAGAATTGATTGATAAGTGTTACAATTTTATGGTGGAAAAATATCGTTATAATTTCGTTAACAAGACACGGCCTTATGACGGGATTGCCGAAATGCTCACTGAACTGACCGCGCGCAAGATAATATTAACGGTATTTTCCAATAAGGCTGATGAATTAACTAAGAAAGTTGTAAAAGCTCTATTGCCAAGTTGGAAATTTGAAGCGATAATTGGCTCAAGTAATGATATTCCCAGAAAACCAAATCCCTTCGGTGCCTTGTTAATAAGCCGGCAATTAAGTATTGCCCCGGAGAACCTAATTTATGTGGGTGATTCAGATCTCGATATGCAGACTGCCAATAGCGCCGGAATGTATGCGGTTGGGGCTTTATGGGGTTACCGGACAAAGGAAGAATTGGTTTCAAACGGCGCACAGTATTTGTTGTACCGTCCATTGGACTTAATTAAATTATTATAAGCTAACGCCATAATTAACGTTTCCGACTTATGCATAAATCCGCGGATTATGTTACGGTACGCTACAATTATGCCTTAATGCTGGAGGAGGATAAGAATGATCCGCCCATGCCATGACAAGGATTTCCAGACGGTATATTCCATCATTAATGATGCCGCACAGGCATATAAAGGGGTCATCCCTGCGGACCGTTGGAAAGAACCTTATATGTCAAAAAATGAACTTATGCGTGAAATGGATAAGGGCGTTGTTTTCTGGGGGTATGAAGCGGATATCGGATTAGTCGGTGTAATGGGTATCCAACATATACAAGATGTGACCCTCATCAGGCATGCTTATGTGCGCACCGACAGTCGCAATCAGGGTATCGGGGGGGAATTGTTGTCTTTTCTCCGCAAGCAAACCAATCGCCCAATCCTAATCGGCACCTGGTCTGATGCCGTTTGGGCAATCCGTTTCTACGAGAAACATGGTTTCCGGTTGGTTACTCCGGATGAAAAGGAACGGTTGCTAAAGAAATACTGGTCAATCCCTGAGCGTCAAATCGAAACCTCCGTGGTTCTAGCGGAGGAAGAAAGTCAATTTCAATAATTTCAAAAGACGGGACGTCTTAATATGATTATCGAAAAAGCAATGGCTACAGATGTGGAAGAGATTCTTGCATTACAAAAATTAGCTTATGTTAGTGAAGCGGAAATTTATGATGATTTCAGTATCCCGCCACTGGTTCAAACTTTGAAAGAAATAAAAGATGAGTTTAGGAACCAAGTCTTTCTTAAAGCCGTAATAAATGGAACGATAGTAGGTTCAGTTAGAGCTTATCAGAAAGAAGAAACTTGTTACATAGGGGTATAAATAAATCTTCTTAATTCTAAAGTGGTGGAAGAAATGAATCCTTATGCCAAACTAATTTAAGAAACAATTGATTATATCGAGGATAATATATCCGGGCAGATGACACTTGCCAGTATATCCGAACGGTTTTGTCTGTCGGGGTATCGCTTTAACAGATTATTCAGGGTAGTTGTGGGAAAAAGCTTGAAGCAGTATATTCTTGGCCGAAAGCTGACACGGGCGCTGGATAGATTGACCATGACCGGTGATTCCATAATTGATATTGCTTATGATTTCGGTTTTAAGTACCCGGAGGTCTTTAGCCGGGCGTTTAAAAAGCAGTTTGGAGTATCTCCGGCCACCTACCGGGTCGAAAAAAACAAGGTGGACGTTGTTGAGAAGGCTGTAATAATAGATCGTAATATCGCTAATTATCAGGGTATACTGGCGCTCAAAGGAACCAGTGTTTATATTGAAGAGCTTTATTTAGAAGGACTATATGTTGATGTTGATATAAACGCCGAAGATTTCGAAATGTTAATGAAATCCACTGGCGAAAGTTTTCTCTCTAAATCTCAAAACATAGAACACCTGGGACACGATAAGCTTTACAGCGTTGTGAATTGCCACGGGGATGACAGCGGCATATACACTGTATTTTTTGGTAAAAAGGCCATTAGAGATACCGGTAAGAATAGGTTTGATGTGCGCCGTGTTCCGGGGGGCTGGTATGCGTATTTTGTATATCACGGAGATATGTTTGATATTCGTTCCATTTTCGTTGATGACCTTTTTCGCTGGCTCAAGGTAAGGGAAATGGAACTCTGTTCAAATGGGGTTGGCATGCTCAGTATTTACGGTAAAGATTATCTTCAAAGCCAGGATGTCCGGATTCTTGTCCCCATAAATCGCCCGAATGACAGCAATAAATGTCATGAAGCACGGAGATGAAAAAGCTATAATATATTTGGCTTTTTTATTTCTCTGAAGGGGGAAGAACGAGATGAAAAGTCTGAAAGGCAAGGTTGCTGTTGTAACGGGCGCAAGTAGAGGTGTGGGAAAAGGAATTGCTTTAGGATTGGCGGAGTATGGTGCGACGATTTATGTCACAGGCCGTACTGAAAAAGACGACATGTTGCTTGACTTTCTTAAAGGAACAACAATTTATCAAACTGCTGATGATGTTAATCAAATGGGCGGTGTGGGTATAGCCCATAAATGCGATCATAGTAAAGATGAAGATGTGGAGAGACTTTTTGAAAGGGTGATGAATGAGCAAGGCAAGCTGGACATTCTCGTTAACAGTGCTTGGGCTGGAGGGAGTAAGCACGTTCTGGGGGGGTATTTCTTTAATACGCCTTTTTGGAAACAGCCGGTCTCTTTATGGGATGACAATTTCAATGTTGGAGTAAGGTCTAATTATATCGCTATCAGATTTGCGGCGGAGATTATGACAAAACAAAAAAGCGGCTTGATCGTAAATATATCGTTTTATGGTGGAAGGCGTTATTTTAATAACGTATCGTATGGAGTGAGCAAAGCCGCAGTTGATAAATTATCGGCTGACACTGCGTACGAATTAAAAGAGTACGGCGTCGCAGTGTTCTCATTATATCCGGGTTCGGTTAGGACAGAAGGTATGGCCGAAGTGGCAAAGTATGATCATTCGCTTAATATAAATGATATGGAATCTCCGCAGTTTGTCGGCAGATGTGTTGCTGCATTGGGCAAATGATGAAAATGCGATTAAGGAGACTGGAAAAATCCTTATTACGGCTGAAGTTGCCCAACGTTACGGGTTCACAGACATAGATGGGAGACAGCCAAGGTCTCAAAGAGAAGAATTATGGTAAAGCTTGAGCAAATAAAGGGGTGAGTCAAAAGACATTTCTTTGACTCACCCTAAAAAGTATAGAATAAGGAAGATTATTAAATTGATTAAAATAACATCGTTTGTATATATTTACAATTATAGCCCGGAAAAATCAAGGGTGGCGAAGTAATCCTCGACCGTTTCGGCCCGCCGGATCATTTTCACGCTTCCGTCGGTTCGCAGTAATAGCTCAGCCGGCCGCAGCTTGCCGTTGTAGTTGAATCCCATAGCGTGCCCGTGGGCGCCGGTGTCGTGAATGATCAGGATATCACCGATCTCAATCGCCGGCAACTCGCGGTCAATAGCAAATTTATCGTTATTTTCACATAATGAGCCGGTAACGTCATAAATATGGTCATGCGGCAGGTCCTCTTTGCCGGCTACCGTGATGTGGTGATACGCGCCGTACATGCCGGGTCGCATGAGGTCGGCCATGCTGGCGTCCAGCCCGACGTAATTTTTATAAATCTCCTTTTTGTGCAATACTGTAGAAACCAGGTACCCGTAAGGCCCGGTAATCATCCGGCCGCTTTCCATGGTTAGCTTCAAAGGATGCAGGCCGTTGGAAACGATCTTTTCCTCGTAAACCTGTCTTATGCCGTTGCTTAAATAGGACAAGTCAACTGCCTTTTCCCCCGGACGGTACGGTATGCCGATGCCACCGCCGAAGTTCACCATTTCCATGCGAATGCCTAGTGAACGATATATTTCCACGACCAGATCAAACATCATGCTGGCAGTTTCAATAAAAAAGTTGGGATCTAATTCATTCGAAATAATCATGGTGTGCAGCCCGCAACGCTTGACTCCTTTGGCCTCAACGATCCTGTAAGCATCCATAAGCTGCCGCCGGGTGAGGCCGTATTTAGATTCCTCGGGATTGCCGATGATGGAGTTGCCGCCGGACCGGAGGGGCCCGGGATTATAACGGAAGGATATTAGTTCCGGCAAGCCAGCATGCTCCTCCAGGTATTCAATGTGTGTGATATCGTCAAGGTTAATTACCGCGCCGAGTTTCCTGGCCAAACGGTATTCTTGAGCCGGTGTATTGTTTGAGGAAAACATGATTTCCTCGCCAAGAATGCCGGATTTTTCTGCCAGGATCAACTCTGCCAGGGAACTGCAATCGGCGCCAAGGCCTTCCTCGTATAAGATCTTTAAGATATACGGGTTGGGTGTGGCTTTTACGGCGAAATACTCCTTAAAACCCGGGGCCCAGTCGAATTCCGTCAGCAATTTACGTGCATTGGCCCGGATAGCCGCTTCATCGTATATGTGAAAAGGGGTTGGATATCGTGTAATAATCTGGCTTAGCTGTTCCTTGGAAAGGGGTACATTTTTTACTGGCATTTGAATTCCTCCAAATTTCGACTTACTGGTAGATTATAAAATTGATAAGCCCATTCGTGCAATACTACTAAGGGGATTTATTTTAGAAAAGATTTTTTGAAACGTGGTGATTTAGGTGTATAAAAGCATTGGTAAAATTTCAAAAAAAGCAGGTCTTAGTCCAGGTTCTCTAATCTATATCGGGGAGGAAAGAAATGAAAAAACAAAGATAACGTTGTTTAATTATGATGAGCAGAGTTTTCAGGAGAAACAGATTGAGACAGTTGACGAGTGTCTTTCATTCAAAGATAGTCCGGCTGTGACGTGGATCAATATCGACGGTTTACATCAGGTTGAGATTGTAGAAAATATAGGTCAATGTTTTGGACTTCACCCGCTGCTTTTGGAGGATATTTTAGATACCGGTCACCGTCCAAAGATGGAGGACTATGGCGAATATGTCCATGTTATTCTGAAGATGTTGTTTTTTGATGAAAACAGTAATAACGTGGTTACAGAACAGATAAGTATAATACTTGGTTCACATTATGTCCTTTCTTTCCAGGAAAGAGAAGGAGAAATTTTTAATCAGCTCAAGGAACGTATCAGGAGCGGATTAGGCCGCGTAAGAAAAATGGGGGCTGATTATCTTTTTTATGCCTTGATAGACTCAATTGTCGACAGCTATTTTGTGGTCTTGGAAAAACTGGGGGAAAAAATTGAGTTGCTGGAAGAAAGGCTGGTGACGAATCCGTCACCTGTAACTTTAAAAGCAATCCATAAATTAAAAACCGGCATGATATTTCTCAGCAAGTCGGTCTGGCCTTTGAGAGAGGTCATCAGCGGGCTGGAAAGGGGCGAAACACCGCTGATTAAGGAACCCACCGGAATTTATCTCAGGGATGTTTACGATCATACGATTCAGGTGATCGACACTTTAGAAACATACCGGGACATGATTACCGGGATGTTGGACATCTATCTTACGAGCATCAATAATAAAATCAGCGAGATAATGAAAGTCTTAACGGTTATTACTACAATATTTATTCCCCTCACTTTCATAGCGGGTGTGTATGGAATGAATTTCGAATACATGCCTGAGTTACAGTGGCGTTGGGGCTATCCCGCGGTTTTGTCGGTCATGATTATTATTGGAGTATTGATGGGGTTTTATTTTAAGAGAAGAAAATGGCTGTAAGATTGGATGGTGTAATTAACAGGCCAATTGGCTGTTGTCTGCCTCGCAAAAGGGAATATACTTATCTTTAAGTATTCCAATTTAAGGGGAGATAAGTATGAATTATACTTTTGCCGAGCGGGTCAGCCAGATGAAAAGTTCGGTCATTCGTGAGATATTGAAAGTTACCGAATTAATAACTCTGCCAAAAGAAGGGGGTGGCATTATGGTTTTACATTATGAGCCGATGACTGAAAAACATGGCAAGGAAATAATTGATATCTTTAATTATTATGTGGAAAACAGTTATGCAGCCTACCCGGAGCAAAAGCTTCTATACGATTTTTTCAACAAGTTCCTGGAGATGACCAGGGGATATCCGGCCTTTATAATTAAAAATATTACTGGGAAGATTGTGGGATTTTGTTTCCTGAGAGCACATAATCCCTTGCCGGTGTTCAGAGAAACAGCAGAAATCAGTTATTTTTTAAAAGAGGATGAGGTGGGAAAAGGAATAGGGAAGTATGCTTTAGGGCTACTTGAGAAAGAAGGCAAAGCAATGGGAATAAAGTACATTTTGGCAAGCATATCATCGTATAATGAGCAAAGTTTGTGCTTTCATAAAAAAAACGGGTTTATTGAATGCGGCAGGTTTCGTAATATTGGTAAGAAGAAAGGAAAAAACTTTGATGTGGTTTGGATGGAGAAAGAAATTTAATAGCTAGGAACTTTAGTTAGAATCCTCTGTAAACATGAGGGGGAAGAGTTTTTAACAACGGTGCCGGTTTAGTATTACATGACAACTTTTCGGTTGTTCTGAAAAATCTAAACTAAAATAGGATGAGGCCCGCCTCATCCTATTTTAATAGATGCCATTATACTTACAGAACCATTTAATGTGACTAATGCTCGAGCTGCGTACCGCCTTGCCGCCAGTGATAAATAGCCAGAAAAGCTGCTCCCATGGCCAGGCAGACCGTGGCAATGCTCATGAGCAGGCCTACTATCGGGATGCTGGTTAACAACAGTAGCAGCGCAAACCCGAGCAAGAATGGCAGGATGGAATTAACCCGTCCGGCCCAGCCGAAGCGAGCGGCCAGCAGCCGGCCAATAAAGTCCCCAACAATAATTTTGGCGGCGTAAAGGAGTATCAAATAAGCTGCCATCAGGATTAAGGAAAGTGGGATGGCGATAACCGTAATTAACAGCAACAAGATCACTAACGGGGTTATCAGCAGCAGCAACAGGCCCCAACCGAACGAATGGCCGGGTGACTGCCGCATGTTTTGGCTGAGAAGGTTCCATATTCCTGGGGAAATCAGGGTCAGGACACCCCAGAACAAAACGCCCGCGGCAAACCAGGCCAGCGCTCCCAGCCAGTTAAAGCCTCTATGCTGGCGTTGTGTTGGCGTCTTAGGTTCAAGATACTCCCACTTGGTTGTTCCCGCAATTTGAGCACCGGAAGCGACAGTGGCCTCGTGCGGTGCGCCGTAATAAAGATTGCCACCGACGACGGCAGCGGGACCAAGTCTCAGGTCCTCAACTCTCCATAAATTAACGTCGTTCCCTATCGCGCCGTTTAGCCGCACTGTCCCGCCTGCTCCCAGGTACTGGCGGCCGACTGTGCCTGAAACGGTGATCTGGTTGGCAAAAATCAGCGCGTCGCGGTTCACCCTGGAGCCATCCAACTGCCTCACCTCACTGGCTGCGGCAGTCAAGCTTTGTCCCAGTTCGCCTTTAAGATCTATATCCTGAGCCGCACATCGCGCGTCCCCGCCAACTTCGCCGTTGATCCGGATGGTGCGTGCCGCAGCCAGGAGGTCCCCGTTGACATTACCATTAATAATGACGGTCTGTCCGGCGGCAAAGACATCTCCATCCACGTCCGCGTCAATCACAATTTCGTTACCGGCCACGAATAGCGGCCCCTTGAGAGCACCTGCCGGGATCGTGACATTGTCTCCATTTCTTATCTCCACTGCTAGCGCTGGGGCTGTTAAAGACAGCAACACCAGTAAAACGAGAGCCGGAACCAGCCATTTTTTTCTTTTAAACATTTGCTCGTCCTCCTGTAAGTAATTTTAATTTCATCAATAGCAGTGGGACAGTGAACAGGGTCAGGACCGGTAATACCGGACTCCCCCGCAGGGCGTTCCCGGCGAGGATCAATGTCATTCTTGCTGTTTCAAGGCAAGCTCGCAACAGCAAATCCCCACCCACCAGCAGGAGCAGGATATCCCGCAACTGAGCGAGCAGCGGCAGCCACGCCATCCTTAGCGCCACCAAGGCTGAAGTTAGCCCCAGTAGCGGCAAGAAGAACCACAACCAGTAGATGCCCATCTCAGAGTAACTGGCAAGCCGGCGTTCAATATGGACCGCTAGATCGGGGGGAACCGGTATTGCCAGTGCCGCCGCGATCATTTCGTTTTCCTCCCGGATTACGGCGACTCTGGTGGAACAAGTCAGGCATTGTGCCAGGTGGCGCTCTACTTCGGAGTGTTGGTCCGGAGGTAGTTCTCCATCAAGATAGCATTCCCAGATCATATCGCTGGGGCATGGCATTCCACATACACCTCCTAAAACTGGTCCAATTTTTTTCTTAGTTTCTCCCGTGCCCGGTGCAGCCGGGTACCTACAGTTGGCTCAGGAATTCCCAGGACAGCTGCGATTTCCGCATAGCTTAACCCCTGGTAGTAACGCAGAAACACGATTGCACGTTCCCGCTCCGGCAGTCCGGCCACAGCCCGCCGTACTGAAACCTGTTCAGCAGAGTCTAGCATTGTCTGTTCCGGTCCGGGGGGCGGTGTCCTTTCATATATTTTAGGGTTTTCAATAATATAACGGATAACTCAGTTTCTTTATTCCCGAATGTCCAAAAAAAATTACTATAAAAACAATTCGTTGCTTTTACATATCTTAATCATCGCAGTATGATATTAATGAGTCAAAACAAATAGCGGTTTTATCCCCCCTTATATGTAAACGGGAGGGGAGACAGTTTTTAACAATAGTGCCGGTTTAGAATAAAAATGGATAAACAGCAAATTCTTAAAGGTTGGGACCACAACCACCGGGTATGTGGAAAAGGCAATCAAAGACGCGTATAAAAGACTAATATCCCCCGCCGTGGCGCGGGATATCCGGAACGAACTGACTGAGAAAGCGGAAGTACAGGCGATCAAGATCTTCTCTAAAAACTTGCGCAGTTTGTTGCTCCAACCGCCGGTGCGAGGCAAGGTGGTCTTGGGTATTGACCCGGCCTACCGCACAGGCTGCAAATGGTCGGTCATCGACATCACCGGAAAATTCCTGGAAGCCGGTGTTATTTACCCTACGCCTCCTCTGAAAAAAATAAAGGAATCCGAGGAAGTCTTGCTGGGCTTGGTGGAAAAGTACGGGGTTAACGCCATTGTTATCGGCAATGGCACCGCCTCCAGGGAAACGGAAGTGTTTGTCGCGAATTTTATTAAATCTTATAAGAAGCCCGGCCTGTCTTATACAATTGTCAGCGAGGCCGGCGCAAGCGTATATTCGGCCTCCAGACTGGCCAAGAAAGAATTCCCCGGCCTGGATGTGTCGGAACGTGGCGCGGTATCCATCGCCCGCCGCATCCAGGACCCCTTGTCCGAGCTGGTAAAGATAGAACCCCGGGCGGTAGGCGTGGGGCAGTACCAGCATGACCTTTCCCCCAAACATCTTGATGAAAAGCTGTCGGAGGTGGTCGAGTCAGCCGTCAACTATGTGGGTGTTGACCTCAACACGGCTTCCGCGCAGCTTTTGAGTTATGTCGCCGGGTTAAAATCAACCGTTGCCGAAAATATTGTGCGTTACCGTGACGAGAACGGCGGCTTCAAACGCCGCGAGGAGTTGTCAAAAGTGCCCAGGCTGGGGCCTAAGACACTCGAACAGTGCGTGGGGTTCTTGCGCATCAACAATGGGGAGGACCCGCTGGACGCGACGGCAATACACCCGGAGTCATACGGCCTGGCCTACCGCTTCCTTGACCTGATCGGTTCCGGGATCAATGAAATAGGCCGCCCCGATACCAGAAGAAAAATTGCCAGGGTCGATGTTGAGGAAATCGCGGCGCGGCTTGACGCCGGTGTGCCGACTCTGAGAGATATCGTGGACTGCCTGGTCCGCCCCGGCCGGGATCCCAGGGAGGACCTGCCGGCGCCGGTATTCCGCACGGATGTCTTAAGCATCGAAGACTTGAAGCCGGGCATGGAACTAACCGGCACCGTCCGGAATGTGGTGGATTTTGGAGCTTTCGTGGATATAGGGATTAAGAATGACGGGTTGGTTCACGTCTCGGAAATATCTGATACCCGTGTTCAACATCCCATGGACGTGGTTTCAGTAGGAGACGTGGTTAAGGTGCGTGTAATATCGGTGGATTTGGAGAGGGGCAGGGTTTCTCTTTCCATGAAAAATGCGGTGTTTTAAGTATATATAATGCGCGAACTGAAAGTGGGAATTATGGATGATGCAAAAGGCCCGGGTGATTTTAAAAGAACATTTCGGTTACTCCTCCTTTAAAAAAGGGCAGGAGCCAATTATTGAAAGCATTCTGCAAGGCAGGGACACCCTGGGGATAATGCCCACGGGCGGCGGTAAGTCCGCCTGTTACCAGATCCCGGCTTTGCTGTTTCCCGGGCTGACCCTGGTTTTCTCTCCCCTGATTTCCTTGATGAAGGATCAGGTGGACTCCCTCGACGGTTTGGGCATTCCGGGAACCTTTATCAACAGCAGCTTGAGCTATGATGAGGTGGAGGAGAGGATTAGCCAGGCAAAACGTGGAAAATTTAAACTGCTCTACGTGGCGCCCGAAAGGTTGGAATCAACCCGGTTTATTGCAAACATCAAATCACTGCCGGTTTCTTTGCTGGCTGTGGACGAAGCTCATTGTATATCCCAGTGGGGCCACGACTTCCGGCCCAGTTATCTGGCGATTGGTCAATTTATTCAAGAACTGCCCCACCGGCCGCCTGTGGCGGCCTTTACCGCGACCGCCACAGCCGAGGTGCGCCAGGATATCGTCAAGATGCTCGGTTTAAAGAATCCGAAGCTTGTTGTGACGGGGTTCAACCGGGAGAACCTGTTTTTTTCCGTAATCCGGGGCGAAAACAAAAGGGACTTTTTATTGGAATACTTGGCCGGCCGGAAAGAGGAGGCCGGAATCATTTACGCGGCGACCCGGAAAGAAGTGGACAACCTCTATGAGTTCCTCTGTAAGAAAGGATACTCCGCGGGGAAATACCACGCCGGATTAAGTGATGAAGAGAGGACCGGCAGCCAGGACAAGTTCCTTTACGATGACATCCGGATTATGGTTGCCACGAACGCCTTCGGCATGGGCATCGACAAATCCAACGTCCGCTATGTGATCCACTACAACCTCCCCAAAAACATGGAGGCTTACTACCAGGAAGCCGGCCGTGCCGGAAGGGACGATGGGCCGGGGGAATGCGTTTTGCTGTTTGGTCCCCAGGACATCCAGATCCAAAAATTCCTTATTGAGCAGACACAATATTCACCGGAAAGAAAGTTAAATGAGTACCGGAAATTACAAACCATGGTGGATTATTGCCACACCCCGCATTGCCTGAGAAAATTTATTTTACGGTATTTCGGAGAAGAAAGCATAGCGGAGGAATGCGGGAACTGCGGCACCTGTAGCGAAAAAAACGAACTGGTTGATAAAACGGTTGACGCCCAGATGATCTTTTCCTGCATACTGCGCATGCGGGAACAGTTCGGGATCTCCCTGGTGGCGGAGGTTTTAAAGGGTTCCTTGAACAAAAAAGCGCTGCGCTACGGGTTTAGCGACCTGTCCACCTACGGCCTGATGAAAGACCGGACCCTGAAGCAAATCAGCGATTTCGCCAATGTGCTGATCGCCGAAGGATACATTCAGCTGACGGAAGGCCAGTACCCCGTGGCCAGATTGACTCCCCGGGCCTTTCCCGTCCTGAAAGGATTGGAGAAAGTAATACTCAAGGTGCGGAAAAAAGAAGCGGCCGCCGCTGCGGACGACTCCCTTTTTGAACGGCTGCGCGGACTGCGCAAGGAGATTGCGCAAAGGGAAGGAGTACCTCCTTATATTGTTTTCGCGGACAGCACCCTGCGGGAAATGTCTATCCTCCTTCCGGCGGATCAACACGCCATGCTGTCCATCAAAGGAGTGGGGCAAAGGAGATTTGAAAGCTACGGCCGGCAGTTCTTGGAGTTGATTCGGAAATACGCGGCCGAAAAGGGAATCTCCCTCCGGCATGGGAAGCCTGCCGGAAAAAAGGCGCGGGACAATGAAACGCCGAGTCACCTGATTACTCTGAACCTGTACCGGGAAGGCGGCACAATTCAGGAAATCGCCAGGCGGAGGGGCTTGAGCGTGGTGACTGTTCAGGACCACCTCGTCCGGTGCGGTCTGGAAGGTCACCAAATCGATTGGGATCCCTTTATCCCGCAAGAGTATGAAGCCTTGATCTTGCGGAAGATTGAAGAAGTCGGCGCTCAGAGATTAAGGCCCATCAAGGAAGAATTGCCGGCCGAGGTGGATTACTTTGCCATTAAAGCCGTGTTATGCAAATACAGGCTGATGACAAATAAATAGATAATTTTCAACAATCCTCAAGGCGCTCTGCAAGCATTAACATATCCTGCCTCAATATCCCGCTTTATAATAATCCCAAATTCAGACTTTAATCGTACATGGTGTCTTTGGTAGAACACTAATAGCGTGATTATAATATGCTTCGACAAATATACAAAATTTTTTAAAAATAGATATTTAAAAGAAGGAATTTTTTGCACATTTATTTAATTGTTTATTATTCTTAATAGGAGGTGGTAATTAATAACATTCAGGGACTCTACAATATTTTAGGGAGGTGTGAGAAAACGTATATTCAATCAACAAACAGGTTCAGGATGGCCCTGTTGTTCTGCCTTTGCCTGGCAATGTTCCTGAGTTGCGCCCTACCGGCGCTGGCCGCGACAGACCCGGCTGCCGCCGGTTCGTCCGCGTCAGACGCGGTGTTACCAACAGGCAGTCCCGCTTTTACCGATCTGTCTGTGAGCGATCCCTTGTATCCGGATGTCCGTTATCTGGCCGGGAAGAACATCATTTCGGGTTTTCCTGACGGCTCCTTCCGTCCCGCGGATTCCATCACCCGCGCCGAGGCTGCCAAAATGATGGCGCTGGCCAAAGGGCTGACGCCGGCAAGTGGAGGAGCGCAGACCTTCAGCGACGTGCCTGGCGGACACTGGGCCTACGGTGTGATCGAGGCCGCCGCTCAAAACGGCCTGTTCAAAGGTTACCCGGACGGAACGTTTAATCCCGATGGCAGCATCACCAGGGCTGAAGCCATAGCACTACTAATGAGGTTGTCCGGCGGCGCCCTTACTGACAAAACCGTGGAAATCGCCGACGTGCCAGCCGGGCACTGGGCCTACCAGCAGGTGGCGACAGCGGTGCAGGCCGGGCTGGTGGAACTGTCCGCCGACAAGTCGTTCAAACCGGATGTTATTTTTCAGCGGGGCGAAATGGCTAAAAGCCTCTCTGCTTTATTTACCTTAAGCCCGGTTTTACGGCCAAACGACCTGACTGGTAAACTAACGGTCAAGAGCGGTACAGTAAAAGTAAACGGTACGAAGGTTGAAAACAGTGTGAAGGTGGGCGCGGGAGATGTAATTGCCACCAGCGCCAACAGCAAGGCTGAGATTGCTTTTGACGACGGCAGCGGCTTTTTGATCATGCCCGACACCGAATTCACCATTACGACGGCGAAAGGCTTCAACTACATGAAGAAAGACGGCGCCGCCGGCGTGGCTGTGGACAAGCTCACGGTCAGCCTGAAAAAAGGCAATATCTTCGGCGCGTTAGCCAGCCGTTATGATAATAATAAAACTGCTTCCCTTAACGGGGATAACGCCGTGCTTCTCGCCTCGCTCGATTTACCGCCCGGCATCTTGCTGGCCGAGGGAGAGAGTGCCGAAAGCGAGGCGGCCTGGTGGAACGAGCCTTATACGCAGAGGACGAGAGTGGAAGTCGACATGCCCTGGGGTGTGGCGGCAATCCGGGGAACCTTCTGGCACAACGGGGTTATCCCCAACGGTCTGAACAGCACAGCCTTAATTATCGGTAATGCTATATTTACCGCAGGCGGCCGGAGTGTATCAATCACCGGCGGCCAATCCAGTACCATCACCTCGTCCAGCGGAACACCCACTGCACCGGTAGCTTTGAGCCAGGCTGAAAGGCAGGCTTTTGCCGATGTGAAGGACTGGGTGACCCAACGTGCCCAGGAAATCCAGAACAATTTGCCACCTGCGCCGACCCCCGCGGTACAGGGAGCACAGGAATCGTCTAACGTTGTTAGTAATGTTACCGGGGCGTTGAACCAGGCTACGAGCGGTGTGACATCTTCCGATCAAACAAATAATAGTGGAAATGGGAGTTCAAGCAACAGCAGTAGTAGCAACAGTAGCGAAAGTGGTGGTAGCAGCGATAGTAGCAGCGGTAGCAACATGGTAACGGCTACTTATAATGATCCGTTTACTGTAAAGGCGAAACTGCTTGACGAAAACGCTCAACCTCTCTCCGGGAAGACAATAAACTTTGGTATTCAAGAGGGCGATTCTTATGTTCCGGATACTTCTGGTATCCCGAGCATTGCTGATGTCGTCTACGGTACCGCGGTGACCGACAGCACCGGTTGTGCCGTTTGGACCGTTTCAAACTATGGCAATAAGATTAATGCTTATAGTTATACTATCGGAGCTGAGTTCACCGGTGACGGGACAAACCAGTACAATATGAACACCGCGTCTCTTTATATAACAGACATGCCGATGTCACAATACTCCTTTGATATAGGAATGCAGCTTTCAACAAATATGGCGGTATATGGAGTAGATACTGTATCCGTTACGGTAAACTGTACAAATTATGGGACCACTACACCTGCGGCAAATGCAATGGTTTATGTGGGTATTTATAATTATTACTCCAGTTACGGCCCTCCATTGGCTTCGTTCGTACTGACTACCGACAGTACCGGTCGCGCCACCGGGGTACTTCCTGCGCTGCCTAAGGGTAAGTATAATGTGACGGTTAGCACATACAATAATTCCTATTATAGTGACTGGATGACACATGCGGAACTCCAGGTAACCGGCAATACACGACTGCGTTTCAATGAGCCGTCAGCATTGTACGCCAGCGTGGGGACGGATAGCCAGGGACACGGCGACGAAGTCAGCGCCGACGCGATTCTGGAATTCTATAGCAACGGTGCCTGGCAGCCTCTGACCGGGGGGACTGTATCAATGGAAGTCTTCTATAATATATCCTACGATACTTCCAATAATATTTGCGGTTCCAGTTCACAAACTACGCCTATCACATCTGTTTCAAGCTCGGGACAGGTGAGCTACAATCTTGATGTAGGTCAAATCGCTAATAAAAATCCCCACCTGTATCGCGTGTTTTATAGTTATGACGGAAAAGTGGGTGGAAGTCAGATCTATGATCAGGCTCTATCCATACGGGATCTCTACCTCGGCTACACATATGTGGAGCAAACGGACACGGTGCCGGTGTTTTCCTCAAGCGCGAACCAGTCCGGGGGAGCGTTGAATTTTGTCTGGAAGGCTATGACGGCAGCCGGTTCCGAGCCGGTAGCGGGTGAAGGAATTAGTTATGTAATCAGTAATAGCGGTAGTTACGAATACAATAGCGCTCCTGTCAGTTCAGGTGTCGTTACTTCCGGCGCTGACGGGAAATTTATAGTACCCCTGCCAATTGAACCAGCAAAATACCATGTCAGACTATCAGCGGCAGGATCAGTAGCAGGCTGCATGTCTCCTGAATTTAAAAGTAATAACTTAAACAGTACTGGCCATGGTTACTACGATGTCATTTGGGGCGGGACAAGCCTTTACCTGTATAATGAGGACAATCTGGTTCCCGACAATACGCTGAAGGCTAGATTAGCTTATTACACAAGTTTTTCAATAAATTCGTCAGGAGGCTATTATGCATCTACAAGGTCAGGCGGTCTTGCCGGCGCAACAGTGAGTTATTACGTTTACGCCAGTGACGGAAACACGTTCCTGGGGAACCTTGGATCAGCTGTCACAGACGCGAATGGCTACGCTGTGATGAAAGTGACGTCAGATTTAATGACACAGTTAGGTCTGGATACCAGCCTAAAAACAGCTTACAAGGTGAAAGCTGTATACACTGGAAACACAAGTTACGCGGCTACCTCAAATTATGACTTTGATTACAAACAACGTCGCTTTAGCAACACTATCTTAAAGGTCTACAAGGTAAACTTAGTAAAAGGCGGCAGTTAACCGCGTTTCTTTCAGAAAGGTTCAGTTACTGCCTTTTTCCCTGAACTCTGAACCTTCGCGCAAGATCCCCTCGAAGTCACGACATTTTGTCCTCATCGGGGGGATTTTTTTATAGCATGGTAGAGCAACGACTAACGACATATTATGACAAAAAAGTCTCTTGAATATTATTTATTTATTGTTATTGTTAAAGGATAACTACAGGAATGGGAATTTATACGGTATTGGAAAATTATTCATAAGAAATATGTACTCTAATTTGAATTTGAGGTAAAATCTGAAAATGGATAAGGAAGTAAAAAACAATAGAAATCCCTAAAAAAAGGCGCACTTAAACAGACCTGTAAGTCAGGTCAAAATAAAAGAATTAATAAGAATTAGAGTCTAAGCAGACTCAGCAATTTTGACAACCGAATAACCTAAACGCTGTAATAATTTAACTGCATGTTGTTCTGACGAAGCTACAAAGCCGGGTTTGCACTGTGCCTTCTCGTAGAGTGCCGGATTGAACAGTTCACCATTTGAAAGCATGTGGTAAATTGCTGTCAACATTATGCGAGCAATGGCAATAATAGCCCTCTTGTGGCCGCGACGGTGCTTAATTGCTTCATAGCGGATGCGGTAGTGAGGGAAGTCTTTATCCTTAATAGCTGCATTTGCGCACTGAACGAGTAAGGGCTTGATGTAAACGCCAGCCCGACTGATGCGAACCGATTTCTTCTTACCGGCACTCTGATCGTTGGAGGGGGCAAGTCCAGCCCAGGAACAAAGATGTTTAGCTGAGTAAAAAGCGGACATATCGGCGCCAATTTCAGATAAAATGGCAAGTGCTGAAAACAGGCTAATACCAGGAACGGATTGGATAATCTTTATAGCGCTGGAGTAAGAGGCAGTCAAGCGGATGGTAGTTGCTTCTATCTGAGCGATATAGCTTTTAATAACATCCATATGGCTCAAGCACATGGAGATTTTACCAGCCTGAACTTCGCTAATGGTGCCGTCAACGGCTAAGGCAATATCGTCTTGCTTCTTAAGCATTGAGCCGTGTAAAAGCGGCCGAAAATCAAAGTCCTGATCATCAGGATGTTTCAACAAATGCGAAAGAATAGCCGAAGCACTTTTGCCAAAGGTGTCGGACACCACATTGGAAAGCATGATATTGGAAACCGTCAGGGAGTTTTGCACCCGGTTCTTTTCACTGGACGCAAAGGAAACCAGTTTGGAACGATAGCGCAGCAAATCGCGAATTTCACGAATATCAGCTGGGGGAATGAAACTACCTGGAACCAGTCCATGTTTGTGGAGGTCTGCGATCCAAACGGAATCCTTTTTGTCAGTCTTCTTGCCACGGATCGCCTTGACATACTTCGGATGTGCCAGGGTGATCCGGCAGGAAGGTTCCAGGATGTTGTAGACAGGAATCCAGTACTTGCCAGTGGACTCCATGCAGACATGCACACACTCATTGTTCGAGAGCCACAGCGCTAAAGCTCTCAAATCCTTGGTAAAGGTGGAAAAGCGTTTCGTTTGGTAGGTTGTGATGTTTTCACGATTAGTGGTCGCGATGGTAGCAACGACGAAGGTCTTGTGAACGTCGATGCCGCAACAGATGGGGTAGACAATTTTAAGCATAAACACTCCCTCTCTTCAGTAGTATAGTGGTCACACAAGCATTGACTGCTCGCCCTCTACAAACAAAGGAGTTGTTTATACAAAGATAAATCTACGTGGTCTATGACACACTTATTTGTGCTTGACCGGGCAGAGCGGCACATATAAATATGCGGTCTCCCCTAAAGAAGACTAGGGTGACGCACTCACCTCCGCGTGCTCTGTAGTGTACTTGTACGACCAATTAAAGAATAACGCACAGGCAACCATTTTCATAGCGTTTTGTGCCTGAGCGCAGCGAAAGGAATGGTTATAAATATGTCAACTTCAGCTAAACAAACAGTACTGAGGCAACTCCGCATGATTCCAGGTGTCGGCAAGACTGTCGCCCAGAATTTATATGATTTGGGATTCCATTCAATAGAAGATTTAAAAGATCGCGATCCGGATGAATTGTATCTGCAGCACTGCGTTCAAAAGGGTATGAAAGTTGACCGGTGCATGCTTTATGTGTTCCGCTGTGCCGTTTATTACGCGTCCAATGAAAGACACAATCCTGAGTTATTAAAATGGTGGAACTGGAAGGATTAATTTTTCATGTCTAAAGAGTCTCAACCTAAATATAAGATATTAGGACTATAATGTTAGGGTAACCGCCTAACGAAAACGAGGAGATGAAACCGTGAAAAGAGGAAACCGCCTGGGATATTGCCGAGTCATGGGCTATGGTAAATCGGGGAGAGAGTATTTGATCGGGTTTATCCTTGTGCTTTTGCTGATTGTCGCGACAAGCAGCGGCTGCTCCGGCACTAAAAGCCTGGAGGCGGCAAGTATAGACACAACCTTTAACCGTTATGAAGAGTACCCTGTTCAGATAAAACCCGCCGTCGAATCATATTCCGTGGAACCCGATCTGGGCAATATCACGAACAAGGACATGTTTAAACTATCCCCGGCGGCAAAAAACCTTTTAATTGAAAATGGCTTCGTGGTGGTACCCAATAAATATGAAAAAGAATTTTTTTCACTATACGAAAAGAATCGCTATAAACCGGTTCCGTTGTTTGTAACCACCGACTCCGTGCTGCACAACTACCATTTGTTTTTTGACCACCTGTTGCGGGTTGTGGAAACGGAGAAACTTGCCATGGAGTTGAAGGAATTAAATAAGGCAATGTTATACCAGGCTCAAAAGCAGTATAAAGATCTCCAGGGCACAGTATGGGAGAACGCCGCCAGGCGGAATATCGGCTTTTTCGCCGTGGCCTGCAAGCTTATGGACCCTGACGCGTCCACCCCGCCTATGGTGAAAAATGAAGTGGAAAAAGAGTTGACTTTAATTCAAAACCACCAGGGTATAGTTGTTTCGCCGCTGATGAACATGGGTGGAAACGATGATCCTGCCGGCGCCTTCCAGGAGGATTACTCGCAATACGTGCCAAGGGGTCATTATGACAAGACGGATTTGCTCAAAGCGTATTTTAAATCCATGATGTGGTGCGGCAGGTTGAACTTTCGCTTAAAGAACGAAGATGAAACCAAGTCCGCCTTATTGATCACGCTGGCTCTGGACAAAGGGGATAACAGGCGGATGTGGGACAACATATATGCGACAACCAACTTTTTCGTTGGTAAAAGCGACGACATCTCCTATTCCCAGTTTAGGGAAACAATCGATAAAACCTACGGGATAAACGCCGACCTGCAAACAGTGGTTACCAGTCCGGACAAGTGGAACGCGTTCCTGGAAGCCGCCGGGAAGCTGGAGCCGCCGTCAATAAACTCCATACCGGTTAACGCGGGAACCTCCCAGGATGAACGGGAAAAAGAAATAAAGGGTTTCCGGTTCATGGGGCAGCGGTTTACCATTGACGCTTCTGTTTTCCAGCGGCTGGTTTACCGGGAAGTCGGGGAAAACAGCCGGGGTGATAAGAGAATGCTGCCTAGGGGAATGGACATTCCCGCCGCCATGGGTTCAGCGGAAGCCTATGCCATTTTGCAATCCATGGGGGAGACGGATTACCGGAACTACCCGGAAAACATGGATAAAATGAAAACGTATATCAACGGTGTAAGCGAAAAGACCTGGACCCAGAACCTCTACTGGAACTGGCTTTACGCTCTAATGCCTTTAATTCAGGAAAAACCGGAAGGGTACCCCTCGTTTATGCGCAATTCAGCCTGGGCCAGAAAGGAGCTTAATACCTACCTGGGCAGTTGGACGGAATTAAAACATGACACCATTCTATACGCCAAGCAGGTTTACGCTGAGTGCGGGGACGGCGGGGAACAGGTCGACGACCGCGGATATGTCGAGCCCAACCCCGATGTGTATGCCCGCCTGGCCTCGCTGGTGAAAATGACCAGGGACGGCCTGCAGGCGCGCGAGCTCTTGAACGAGCGGGATAAGGAAAGCCTGGAACGGATGGAGGTACTGATTTTATCTTTAAAAACTATTGCTGAGAAAGAATTGTCCAATACCCCTCTGACCGATGAGGAATATGAATTAATCCGCTCTTACGGAGGCCAACTGGAGCATTTCTGGATAGACGCCCTGCGGGACGAGGGGGTCGGACACCGTTCCGCCGCCAGTGACCGGCCCGCCGCCCTGGTGGGGGACGTGGCCACCAGCCCCAACGGCCAGGTGCTGGAAGAAGCGACAGGCCGCGTATTCGACATCTACGCTGTTGTCCCCGTGGACGGTAAACTAAGGATTGCCGTGGGCGGCGTGTATTCCTATTACGAGTTCCCCTGGCCGCTAAACGACCGGCTGACCGACACCAGGTGGCATAAAATGCTGGAAAGCGGTCAAGCTCCCCTTTTGCCGGAATGGACCAGAACCTTCATCGCCGAATGAAGACGCGAAAATTATTGATATTTACCCTGTTTGCAGCGATTGGCTGCCTATGGTTTATTTTTTTAGTTGGAGATTTATGGCCGGGTACTTTGGGGAGTTGTTCACCGGAAGCAGGTTTCATAGTTTTTAAAGAGAAAAAGCTGAAGCTTCCTGCCAAGCAAGACCCTGTTTGCCTGATCGCCGCCGGGGATATTATGCTTTCCCGGGGCGTGGCCAGGGAAAGCGGGCGGCATGGGGATCTCCGGCATCCTTTTTTAAAGATTGAAAAATATTTAAAGAACTGCGATATTGTTTTCGGCAACCTGGAAAACCCAATTACGCCGGGTAGGGAAATCGCTGCGCCGGAGATGATTTTGCGCGCCGATCCCGGTGTGGAAGTTGCTTTGAAAGACGCCGGTTTCTCCATCCTATCCCTGGCCAACAACCACTTGCCGGATTTTGGGACTCAGGGTTTGCAGGATACTCTGCAGTGCCTGGATCGCGCAGGCGTCGGTCATACCGGGGCCGGAAAAACGGAAAACGAGGCGTATGCCGCGCAGTTTATTGAAGTGAAGGGGATGAAACTGGCTTTTCTTGCTTTTACCGATCCCGGACTGGTACCTGAGTCTTACCTGGCGGGAGTTGAGCATCCCGGTGTCGCCTTTCTTGACCGGGAAAAGGTTAGGGCAGCCTTGCAAGACGCCAGGGAGAAAGCGGATTTTGTGGTGGCGTCCATCCATGCCGGGACGGAATATGAGCCTGAACCGGACCAGACTCAAATTCAATATGCGCATCTGGCAATAGACGCCGGAGCGGATCTTGTATTGGGTCATCACCCCCACGTGGTCCAGAAGGTGGAAAAATACAAAGGGAAATATATCTTTTACAGCCTGGGTAATTTCATCTTTGATCAAAAGTGGTCCCCGGCTACACGCGAGGGCTTGCTGGCCAAAATGTACATCACCAGCAAAGGCGTGGAGAAATTTGAATTTATACCGGTTTTCATCAATGATCAATACCAGCCGCAGGTGTTGGACGGTGATGAGGCCAAACTTGTGCTGGATACCCTGAAATTAAAGTTGGAGAAAACAGCCGTCCCCGTCTGGGATCAGGAAAACCGTGTTTTCAGGGAAGGCATAAGATATGTTTTTTATCCCCAAGGACCAATACCGGATTCCAGGTTGGTAAAAAAGCAATCTTTTGATTTGAATCAAGACGGTATAAATGAAGATTATTATTTACAGGACGGCGAATTGAAGGTCATAAGCGATTCGTTAACAATCTGGCAATCGCCTGATAACTGGTGGGTCGATGACTTCTTCTTAGGCGATTCCAATAATGACGGTATTTCCGAGTTAAACCTGCTGGTCTGGAAGTCGGGAAGTTTTGGCGCGCACAAGCCTTTTTGGATTTCCCAAAATGACAATAGTGTGAAAAATCATCTTTTTATCTTTAAGCTGGCCGGCAGTTCCTTTAAGCCCGTATGGCAATCGTCCAATTTGGATCGTCCGAATTATGAAACGATCCTGGAAGATTTAGACGGCGACGGAGATAATGAGCTGATTGTCACGGAAGGCAATTATACCAACCCCGGGGAAAGAGAAGTAAGTATTTGGAGATGGAACGGTTGGGGGGTCAGTAGGATCTCTTACGGGGAACCCCAAGATTCGTGATAAATAAAGTAAATATCACCTTCAGGGCTATTCTTTTTTACAAATCCGCCGAATATATCATAAAAGGGTTTTATTCACTCCCAGGGAAGAAAATTGTGCAGGAGGGATAGGTTGGGTTGAAAAATAAAAAGTTACAATGGATAATTTCTTTTTGTTTGCTGGTGCTGCTGCCAACCATAGCTATTGTCTGTGGCTGTGGACAAGCCGCCAGGCAAGAGGGAAAAGATGTGGATACAACTGAGCGGCAATTGGCTATTGCGGATGAAAAGACAGCGAAATATGGTGAGTTTCCGGTTAACGTCAAGCCTGAAGCGGAATCTGTATCGCTTGTACCAGATCTTGGTGAGATCATTAGCAAAGATTTTATTCAGCTATCCAAAACTGAGAAGGAATTCCTTGTAAAAAATGGATTCGTCGTGCTCCCCGAGAGCTCCAAGATGTAAGCTTTTTAAAAAACTCCATAAAAAGAGGTCGGTTATATTATGGAATTGGAACCTAACGCTACTCTTGTCGCTCAAATTATTGACATGATTATATTGATTTTGATTATTATTGGTATTCCAGTATTAATATTTAAAGCCTGGTCTTTAAAAAAGAGTACTATTAATAAAATTAATAAGATGGAAAGAGAATTAAAAGAAATAAGAAAAATAATCGAAGACAAAATGAGCTAGGGTTTTCCATGAAAAGAACTACTAATGATTAATACGTGATTTATTAAAGGAGATAAAAAATTTTTAAAATCCCTAATCGGGATTTTTTTCGGCTATCGGTGAGGTAAATCTGAAGTTACCGCTGTAACATTATCAGAGGTTTGAACCTGTGGCACACTTGTTTCGTCTAATTAAGTAGTTGAAAAACCAACCATATTATAAGCAACATAATTAACTTGGCGCGTCATTTCTGTGGAGCGATTTGATGCGAGCAAAGGGAGGGAAAAATATGAACTTGCGGAACTGGTCGGCCTGTATTGTTATAGCAGGTTTTGTCCTTGGCAGCTTCTTTTTATATCAGGGGGTGGCCGGGGCTGAGGTTGAAAAAAATAGTGCCGCGAGTAATCAAGAATCTGCGGGAGGCGGGGGGCAGTATGCAATAAGCCTGGAGCAAGCCATCCAAATAGCCAGGGAGGCGTTTGAGGTTCCTGGGGAACTGGACCAGTTCTCAAGCGGTTTCAGCCAGTCGGATCAGAATTCTTTTTGGGAGCTGCGATGGTACCGGATTAGCGCGCAAGGCGGCGAGATGAACGTAAGAGTCAACGCCGGCACGGGGGAAATCTGGAGTATGAATAAATGGCTGCCGCAGGCGCCCGGAGCGGGGTACCGGGGACTGCCCGGGTATACCAGGGAACAGGCGGAAGCCGTAGCCGCCGCCTCTGCCCGAAAATTGCAGCCTGAGCGTTTTGGGGAAACCAGCCTGCAGCCGGGCCATGACTATGTCCCGCTGTTGTCCGTTAAAGAGCGCGGGCAAATGGAATACAATTTTTACTATGCCAGGTATGTTGATGGTGTAATCTATCCTGATAACGGTATTAGTGTGGCGGTAAACGGGGATACCGGCGAAGTAATCCGGTTTGATTTGAACTGGGGAGACACGCGTGATTTTCCGCCGGCGGCCGGCAGGATCACCCGGGAGCAGGCTGAACAAATATTCCGCTCTGAATCAGCTCCTGAATTGTATTACTTTCGCCCTAGCATGCCATACGGCGTGGAAGTCCCCGTAAGACTGGTCTACAAACTGCCGGAATCCCAACGGCAGGTTATTATTGACGCTTTAACCGGCAAACTCATGAGTAACGAAACAAACTATTATAATTACGACAAGCTATATAGCATTCCTGCTGGCGGTAAAGATAAGGTTAACAACTCTGTGCAACGGCAAGAGATTAAGCTGAACCCGGCTGAGGAAAACCAGGTTGATAAGCTGAAAAACCTGATTTCGAAGGATGAAGCCCTGAAGATAGCGAAATCCGCCGTGACAATTCCCATGAAATATGTTTTAACCAACAGCAGGCTGGAACAGGACTACCAGTTTAAGGAAAACAAGACCTGGAATTTTAGTTGGCAGGCCGGGGATAGTTCAGATAATGGCAGCATAGAAGTCTCCATCAACGCCGTCAACGGAGACCTGGTGGCATTTAGTCACTATTATAGCAGTTATGAGGATTCTAAATCGCCGGTGGTAAAGTTAAGTGAGGAAGAAGCCCGCCGCGTAGCGGAAGATTATATCAAGAAAAAACAGCCGGGCAAGTGGGCGCAAGTGGTATTTAGTTCATTACAGCCCATATCGGGGCCGGTGATTAACCCGCTGGAGGAGCCACAGCCACGCGCATATGTTATTAACTATACACGGGTAACCAATGGAGTGAAGTTTCCGCAAAACGGGTTCTACCTGGAGGTGAACAGCGCTACGGGCGAAATAAATTCGTACCGGATGACCTGGTGGGACGTGGAATTTCCCGCTCCCGCGGGTGTCATCAGCTGTGAAGCGGCAGCGGACAAATACCTTCGGGAAGCCCCGCTGACGTTGGGCTATCTGCGGCTGTGGGCGCCAGAAAAGGTCTGGAAGCCGCGCCAGGCGAGCACAGTGCATCTGGTTTATTACCAGCCAAACCTCAACTTTGCCATGCTGGATGCTTTCACCGGCCGGAATCTTGATGAAGAGGGAAAGATAGTTGCTTCATCCGGGGAAAAAGAAAGCTTCAGCGACCTAGAGGGCCATCCGGCCCGTGAGGCGGTGGAACTGCTGGCCGGCGCCGGCATAGTCGCGGGGGGTGACGGCAGGTTCCGGCCTGACGACCCTGTGACCCAGGCTGAATTAATCGCCATGCTGGTGAAAAGCTCCGGCCAGTCACCCGCGGCAGCTGTCGACGGCCGGGAACCGTGGTACCAGGGTTATTATGACATGATGCGCCCATAAGGCACTGTAACAGTGCCGCGGGCCATTAGGAAATCCGCCTTAAGCAAGCGGTAGGTTAAGGTATCAACGCAGGAAAATCCTGCAACCTATCATCTGCCAACTTATCCTGAAGGGAAACCGGACGGGGAGTGTAGCATGTTGGTAAAGGCATAAGTCAGCGTAGCTCCAACGCTGCGACTTAGTAATGCCGAGATGAAACATTGTGTATGAGGATAAAAGCTGGATTGCTTAAATGATAGTCAGAGGTTGGATATATTGTAGTCCCCGGCGAAACGGAGTTGCAACGCCGGCATCATGGCAGCGGTACAGCCATGTCGTACCGCAGTGCTTGATACTCATGATGAACCAGCCGTAAGAGAACGGAAAATGACGAAAGTCTTATCCGACAACACAATATGCTTTGTTCTAATGGTCTAAATGGGGACTAACCTAAACCGGAACGCCACAAAGATTGTGGCTATGGGTGATAGACCCTGAATATCCGGCAAGGAAGCAGAGCCCTCATAGTAGTCTGAGGACGGGAGAGCCGTCTACATGGCGAAGGGGGGCAGTTTACCTTTAATACTTTATAAGGAAAGGTGCGTGAGGCACTATGAGAAACCCGGTAAATGTATTAAAAAGCCTGACAGAAAAATCTCACGACCCGGAGTACAGATTCGAGCGATTGTATCGAAACCTGTACAATCCGGAATTTTACCTGACCGCCTACAAAAACATTGCACAATCGCAAGGAAGCATGACACCGGGCGTAGACGGTAAGACACTGGACAACATGAGCATGGGCAGGATTGACAGAATAATCGCTGCAATCAAAAGCCATGAGTACCAGCCCAACCCTGCACGCAGAGAATACATCGAAAAGAAAAACAGTACCAAGAAGCGTCCGCTCGGGATACCCTCAACGGACGATAAGCTCGTGCAGGAAATCGTACGTATGATATTTGAAAGCATCTATGAACCCACATTTTCCAAGCAGTCCCATGGATTCAGACCCAACCGCAGCTGCCACACGGCATTAGCGCATTTGCAGAACACGTTCACCGCAACGAACTGGTTTGTTGAAGGCGACATCAAATCCTGTTTTGACAGCTTCGACCATCACGTACTCATAAACATACTCCGCCGCCGTATCAAGGACGAATACTTCATTGCTCTCATGTGGAAGTTTCTTAAAGCTGGGTACATGGAGCAATGGGAGTACAAAACGACCTACAGCGGAACACCTCAGGGCTCGGGTATCAGTCCGATTTTGGCAAATATATACCTCAATGAGCTTGACAAATATATGGAGGAGTACAAATCTGAGTTTGATGTCAGCGAAGGTCGGCGCAGGACAACGCCTGAATACCACAGTGCAGTGAACGCCGTATACCTTGCAAAACGCAAGTATGCCAAAAAATGGAGTGCTATGGACAGGAAAGAACGTGAGTCGGCTGCCCGGCACATCAAGGAACTCCGAAAGAAAACACTTAAATTGAAGCCATTTCCTGTCTTTGACAAATCATTTCAGAAACTGCAGTATATCCGTTACGCCGATGATTGTGCGCCACGAAGGCGCATTTATGCAGCCTGAGTGGCTGCAAAGATGCAGCTATGCTGCACAGAAGATGAGGGTAGGCCCCTCGGAATCGCTATGCAGGTAGAGAGTCCAAGCCACCTTAAGCTGCC
>NZ_JAKOAV010000037.1 GCF_029478095.1 Pelotomaculum isophthalicicum JI
CGGTACCTCCCAGGTTTGTCTGCGAAAAATGCGGAGGAGAAATGCGTCCTAAAGAGCCATGGCAAAACAGCTTAGAAGATATCTTCTAGAAAAGGAAGAACCGCCCGATAGGGCGGCTTTTTTATTTCATAATTTCACCCCCTTAATTTTCTTTTTCAGACTTTCCAGAGCCTTTCAAATATCCCTTCGGTCAAAACTAATCATATTTTTCAGAAACTTGCCATCCACTAGCTATTTCCCACATTGGTCCGCCCCACCACCACATTTAATCACCTACCTTTAAAAATATTTTTTACCCATTGGGGGACAAGGGCATGGAAATTCTACTTTCTCAGTTTCTGCTGTTTCTTTACTTGCATATTCTTGAAATTCACTAACTAAATCTAACAAATCTGCATTAGCCAACCGGTAGTAAATAAACGCGCCTTGTCGTTCTGCCGTTACAATACCCGCATCTCGTAAAGCTCTTAAATGAAAAGAAACAAGGGTTTGGGAAAGGCTTGTAGCTTCGATAATTTGAGATACAGAACGTTCACTCTTGCCAATAGTAAGCAGAATACAAAGACGATTGGCATCTCCCAGAATTTTAAATAGTTTAGCTATGTGTTCAACATAGGTTCCACCGAAAACTCTATCCAAAAACAAATCGCCTCCAATCCTAATATTAGTCTATATTTATATTAACTATAACTCATATCAGTCTTTACTCATATATTAAATGCTATTCGTTTTATTGTCAAGACATTTTTTAAATACAACACATTTGAACTTGACTAAAAAAAAAGAACCACTTACAATATGAATAAAAATTTAACTATTTAAATATATAGGATTAGGTGGTACTATGATCAGCATTTTTAAGGCATTAGGAGACTCGCACAGGCTAAACATATTAAAAATGTTAGCCCGCCAGGAAATGGGGGCCTGTGAGGTTATCACGGCCATTGGCCTGTCGCAGCCAGCCATTGCGCACCATTTAAAGATCTTAAAACAGGCTGGTTTGATTAATAGTGAAAAGGAGGGAAAAATTGTATTCTATACATTGAATAAGGATGGTATCAAGGAATTTTATAAGCAGATGGATTGTTTTCTTGAAGAGCTTTCTTGTTTTTCGTGTTCCCAGACGAAATCTTCGCCGCTCAGGCAAAATCCTAATCTCTGCACAGAAATGGGTTTTGATCCTGAAGTTTGCGAAAAAGAAATTAGTGAAACAAAATAAGTATAAAGAAAAAGAGGAGGTAACTAAAGTATGTCGGAAAAAGCCGCAGGAAAGCTTTCCTTACTCGACCGCTTCTTAACGGTATGGATCTTTCTGGCTATGTTCTTTGGCGTAGGACTGGGCTATGTTATTCCAGAAGTGGCGACACTGCTAAAAAAATTCCAGGTTGGAACTACTTCGATTCCTATCGCCATCGGCTTGATCGTTATGATGTACCCGCCTCTTGCTAAAGTAAAGTATGAGGAAATCGGCAATGTATTTAGAAACGTCAAAGTGCTGGGGCTCTCTTTGCTGCAGAACTGGATTATTGGGCCGGTTTTGATGTTTTTTTTGGCGATTCTCTTTTTGCAAAACTACCCTGAATATATGGTAGGTATAATTATTATCGGCCTGGCTAGGTGTATTGCCATGGTCATTGTTTGGAACTCTTTGGCCAAAGGGGATTCAGAATACGCGGCAGCACTAGTGGCCTTAAACTCAATTTTCCAGGTGCTATTCTTTTCGGTTTACGCATACTTTTTTGTCACTCTCTTGCCCCAGTGGCTGGGGTTTAAGTCAATGGCCATCCATATTTCCATGGCGGAAGTGGCAAAGAGTGTGGCGATTTACCTCGGTATTCCCTTCCTCGGCGGTGTAATCACCAGATTTACCCTGATGCCGGTCAAAGGCAAGGAGTGGTATGAGAAAAAATTCATCCCCAAGATTAGCCCGCTAGCTTTGATCGCCCTTTTATTTACTATTATCGTGATGTTCTCTTTGAAAGGAAACTATATCATCACCTTACCGATGGATGTAGCTAGAATCGCCGTACCGCTGCTGGTCTACTTTGTAATCATGTTCTTCCTGTCCTTCTTCCTCAGTAAATCGTCCGGGGTTAATTACGGCCAAGCCACGACACTTGCCTTCACGGCCGCCAGCAACAACTTTGAGCTGGCTATCGCGGTGGCCGTGGCTGTATTCGGCATTGATTCAGGCCAGGCTTTTGCCGCTGTTATCGGCCCACTTATTGAAGTGCCGGTAATGATCGGGCTGGTTAATATTGCCCTTGGGTTCAAACGCAAATATTTTGCAGATGAACTGCAGGGGGCAAGGTAACTACTTAATTATTAGTTATTGATGGAGTACCCTGGAGAATTTTTTTAAAGTCAAGGAGGATAATCATGAGTCAGGACATGATGGAATCAACTCATGGCGAGTTTGTGTTTAAAGTTAAAAAGGGGTATCTATACCATCCGAATGAGTGCTGGATAAAAGAAGATGGGGGACTGCTAACTGTCGGTATAACTGACTTTTTGCAAACAACTCTTGGTTACTTGGATTCATTGGAGCTGCCGGAAGTAGGAACTGAAATAGAACAAGGCAGTAAGGCCGGTATTATTGAAACGGTTCCCAATAGTGTGTTCAAGGTTGCTCCCAAGGCTATTACCTCCCTTATTACGCCCGCGAGCGGTGTGATTAAGGAATTAAACAGCGCCTTGGAAGATACCCCAGAGCTCATCAACTCTGATCCTTTCGGGGCAGGATGGCTCTATAAACTTGCGCCAGTTAACTGGGAAGAGGAAAAAAAGACCCTGATGAGTGCGGAAGAATATTTCCCCGTAATGGAAGAAAAGATTGAAAGGGAAATAAAAAAATAAGCTAATATAAGACGCTAGTATTTATTTGATACATCAGACCGCATTTTGAGTAAAGCAGGTATATAGGCATGGGAGAAACCATTTTGCCCGTACCACAATGGCTTATCAATGAAATCCGCCTGGCCAAGCAAAAAAAAGACCCGATGATGCACCATTTCGTTAATGGCAATCTTGCCAAGTACGGATTAAATACCGTTTGTCAGGGAGCCAGATGTCCTAACAGGGGCAGTTGTTACTCAAGAGGTACTGCCACCTTCATGATCCTCGGCGACGTCTGTACGAGAAACTGTGCCTTCTGTGCCGTTGACCACGGTAAGCCTGGTGAACTCGATCAGGAAGAGCCGGTGAGACTAAAAGAAGCGGTCGAAGTCTTGGGGCTAAAGCATGTCGTAGTTACTTCTGTAACCAGGGACGACCTGTCAGACGGGGGAGCAGAAGTTTTCGCCAAAGTTATTGAAGCGCTGCACTCTTTGCCGTCCCCACCCACAATCGAAGTATTGACCCCTGATTTGGGGGGGGCTCTTTCTTCCTTGGAGACCGTGCTTGAAGCTAACCCTGAAGTGTTCTCCCACAATATAGAAACCATACCCCGACTTTATCCCGCTATACGCCATAGGGCTTCATACCGCCGGTCACTAGACCTACTGGCTGAAGCCGCGCAAAGAGCCCGGGCAGGAACACAGGTCAAGACCGGGTTTATGCTGGGTCTGGGAGAGGAAAAGCGGGAAGTGGCAGACTTGATTCAGGAGCTGAGTAATGTCGGCGTGACCATGCTGACCGTTGGCCAGTATCTGGCGCCGTCTTTGCAACACTATCCGGTCATGCGTTATGTGACCGTGGAGGAATTTGAAGAATGGGCTGCATTAGCAAGAAAATCAGGTTTTAAGAGCGTGAATGCCGGTCCTTTGGTACGAAGTTCCTACCGCGCCGGCGATTGCTATCAGGAGGTGATGGACAGTGGCGCAGCGCTGGCGGCTGATTGAGAGCGGCCCGGGCGAACCAGCCTGGAACATGGCTGTTGATGAGGCTCTGGTAACCCGGCAATCCCGTGGTGAAAGCCCGCCGGTGCTGAGATTATATACCTGGAACCCGCCTGCCTTGTCACTGGGTTACTTTCAAAAGAAAATGACCGGTATTCGCTTTGACCTTTTAGACAAGCTGGGCATAGTACCGGTGAGACGCTCTACAGGGGGCCGGGCGGTGCTGCATTACGGCGACCTTACTTACAGTATAGCAGTCTCATTAGGCCAGGACATACCCACAGGGCTGGTAGATTCCTTTCGATATCTATGTAGGGGTCTCCTTGTAACTTTTGCCTCGTTAGGCATAGAAGCCAGGCTGGGATCTGAAAGGCTCAGGAAACCCTTCCCCGCATCTTGTTTTGCAGTAGCCACACCGGGTGATATTACCTGGCATGGCAGGAAATTTGTCGGAAGCGCCCAGAAGCGATATGAGTCAACAATTTTGCAGCATGGGTCCATCCTTATTCGTTCTCAGGCAAATATCCTTTCCGAGATTTTTTCTAGCGAGGAAGAAGTCAATTCACAGGCACTACTGGATAAAGTTACTTGTCTTGAGGACATACTAGAACGACATGTAACACTGGAAGAGGTTTCAGAGGCTCTGACAAGCGGCTTTAAGAAAGCATTAAATATTGACTTTCAGCACGATGAACTAAACAGCGAAGAGGAAATGCTGGCAGCAAGCATGATAGGCAAGTATTCTAAGTTAATTTAGAAATGGTAGTGGAAAATAAAAAAATTCTTACGCTTTTGTTTAAGTTGTTAAAACTATTCTATTAATATTGGAGGTTGATCTAATAATGAAAGAAGTCAGTGTAACCATATTTGGAACTAGTGCACCTATGCCAGCTAGTAGTTGCTGAGGCCCATCACCGGAGACCGCATGTTGCGGTCCTGCAAAGACAATGCAAGAAGAAGCTGAAGATTTAAAAGTATCTCTTATGCAAAATTTTGGCGAAGCTATCCAATATACTTACGTGGATGTGCAAAGTAATGAGATGGAGAATTACCCGGATATTACGAAGATCCTGGATAGAGTAAGGCTGCCTTTGACTGTTATTAATGGTGAGCCACGCTTCCACGGTGGTTTTTCAAAAGAAATGATCTCGGAAGTAGTAAGTGAACTTGTAGAATGAAAAAATAAATTAGCCAACGGTCATGCCTGGGAAACCTTGATTTTCCGGGCATGACTGTATTTTCCATAATCCTTGATTTAGAGTCGGTGAAATTATTCTGCAATTTATCTCTTCGGGTTCTCCTGCTTTATTGTACAACATTCATCTAGGAAGTGGAATTCGTGGCCTTACCTACATAACATCTTTTCAAAATCAGTCTCCATGCTCAGTGCTGCATACTATCAGGTAATATTTAGTACGCTATGGCCGGCTGTTAGGAGGCACGGGTTACGTTGTTGGTACTGCAGCAAAGCAATTCTACAAAATTTATTTAAAGGATGGTGAGGTAAGTGAAAAAGGAATACAAGCTCCTACTATATATTCTTAGGTTTATAACTGGTAAAAAGCGCTGATATATGGATAAGCCATCGTAATATTTAGTTCTCCTGCTAAATATTTTTTTATCCTAAAATTATTTATTGACAAAATTTTATACATAATCATATAATGCATTTAGGGTATACGTATAGGCCTATTATCCATGTGGAGGTGATTCATATAAAGTACGAAAGCCAGGAATACTGGGAAAGCTTAATCAAAATGAGCCTTTCCCGTTTCTTCATTTTGCTTGTGCTTCATCGGCAACCGCTACACGGTTATGAGATTACCAAACAGGTATCCTGCCTTACTAATGGATGCTGTGCGCCAACTGAAGGAAGCCTTTACCCGGTATTACGGGAGTTCACGGATAACGGATTAGTTGAGTTGACTACCCAAGTTGTTTCCGGTCGCGAAAGGAAGATCTATACCTTAACACCTACGGGAGAAAACGCTTATCAAGTGGCTGCTCAGGCCTGGGGAGTAACAGCCAATTATATTCTTGAGGCTATAAGACAATAGCTTTTAAAAAGTCAATCCGTGATATATTTATAAAAACGGGGGTATCTGGATGTTTCAGTTAAATAATCTAATCACTGCCGGAAAGTATTTTCTTGTGATTAGTGGTGAATTGCTGGCGTTGTTCATAGGAATTTCTTTTCTTATTGCCTTGCTACAGGAGTTTATCACCGAAGAAACTATACAGAAGTATCTCTCAAAACCCCAAAAATGGCTGGGAAATATCCTGGGGGCTACTTTGGGGGCAGTCACACCTTTTTGCTCCTGTTCCACTATTCCCATACTAGTTGGTTTATTAAATGGAGGAGCGCCTTTTGGCGCGGCTATGTCTTTTCTTATCTCTTCACCTCTCTTAAACCCTGTTATCCTCACCTTATTTTTGACTATGATGGGATGGAAATTTACAATACTATATGGGATAATGATTTTTATTGCATCTGTGTTTATTGGGGCATTATGGGAGCGGATGGGGCTAGCCAGCACATATAAAAATGTGCGGATACAATTTGGCTGCTGTGAAGGAACTGAAAAGACTGAAGGACCGTTGAATAATAAAGAAAAAGTAAGACGCGCCGGCATGCAAACATGGGGTTTATTTATACAGGTTCTGCCTTATTTAATTATCGGTGCCGGCATAGGTTCATTTATTTACGGCTTTGTACCAGAGGAATTTATTATTAAAGTCGCCGGACCGGGCAACTTATTTGCCATACCGGTAGCAGCTGCTATTGGGGTTCCAATGTATATTCGAGTTGAAACCATGATCCCGATTGGTACGGTATTGCTGTCGAAAGGCATGAGTTTAGGAGCGATAATGGCGTTGATAATCGGTGGCGCCGGGGCTAGTATCCCTGAATTAACATTACTGGCATCAATTTTTAAACCGAAATTGGTAGCCACTTTTACAGTCACGATTCTCGCTGTAGCCATACTATCTGGATTCATTTTTCAAATTCTACAGCCGACATTATAAGGAAAGGGGGCAGGTATATTATAGGCAAAAAATGTTGTGATCCTGATGCTCCAAAAATCTATAAGCTTAACGTTGGTGGCATGATGGTGGGATTGGCGTAGCTCTCCTCAAGAATATAAAAACTATGTAGCTAGAGGCTAATAACAAGGCGAATGCCGGAGGAGTTTTGAAAATGAGTAAAGAAAAAGAGGAAAAGAAAGGGTTGTTTGGCTTTTTAAAAAATCTTAAGTCATCTTCAGGATGATGTGACATGAAAATTGTCCAGGTGGACAAAGAAGATAATAATAAAAATGTTTCTAAAGATGACAAGGTAAAATCAAATTGTTAAAATAATCAGCTTCAATACATGGGCAGTTGTTGTGATCTAGACGCATCAAAAGTTTATAAACTAAAAGTTGGCGACGACATGACGAACTTAACAGATAAATAATGGCTGGATATTTCTTTAATTTGACATTTTAAAAAGAAGGGGGATAATCAGATATGAGCAGTTGTGATCCTAATGCATCAAAAATATATAAGATAGATGTCGGCGGAGATATGATAGGATTGGCTGGAGTAGAACAAGCTTTTCTTGAGGTATTGAAACTTGGCTTAAAGGGTGATCAAGCTGCTGAAAAACTATTGGAAATAGTCGGGAGAAGAAACTTTATCCCTGAAAGTGCGGAAAGGCAATACAAGTGGGCTCTATATTTGGCATATAGAAACTATATAGCTGATCCATCTACAGGGAAAAAGGCCATGGAATTTGATCAGAGCCTAGTATGTTGAGACACCTGATAATAACCTCTTCTGTTTTGGTAAAACAGAATTAATTTGTTAGAAGTGAATTACAAGGCAATACTTTTTCAGTTTTCAAGGCGCTGAAGATTAGACCACCATTACGCATGCAGGCAATAGATGAATAAAATCGTCAACCATTAAATGGTAATTTGTTGGCTAACGTCTTTGTTATGCCTTCAGAAAAACATTATTTATGCGCCTTTGAAAATTTAGGTTGTCAAATGTGAGTCTTAAAAACTAGTCGATTAAAGGAAGAAGAGCCTCCGAGACTTGTCTCGTCTCTGGGGCTCTTAATTATTTATTATATTAAATAACTTTGATATGTTCAAGTAATCAAATTATAGCATAGAAAGGATAGAAGTTACGGGTTCCGGCTTCATAAATCATGCCGTAAAACATATAATAATTACCTGGTCTTGTAGTAGAATGTGGGAGTGTAACATATATAACTGGTATCGCGTTAGCAATATAGGTGTATAGAATCTGTATTAACACATAGAGGTTTAATATTTATGTTCTTCGAACTATCAGATTTATGATATGATGGCAATATTAGATGATTGTATATACATCACGTATTATATTTAATTAAGGGGGCATTGCAATTATGAGTAGAATAGAAACAGCATTGTCACGTTTTAATAGCGGATTTTATTGTTCTCAGGCTGTCCTCGCTGCATTTGCTCCACAACTGGGCATGGAGGAAGAAACAGCTATAAAGGTTGCTGGCGCTTTTGGGGGTGGGGTAGCCAATACGGGTGGCACATGTGGCGCTGTTAATGGTGCCTATATGGTCATAGGTTTAAAATATGCGGACACAGACGCAAAAAATTATCAGGCTACAAAAAAGACTAACAATGTTGTGCGGGAATTCATTAAGAACTTTGAAACCCTAAACGGGTCTACAATTTGTAAGGATTTATTAAAATGTGACATTGGCACTTCTGATGGCTTTAAGTATGCGATAGAACAAAAACTCTTTTCCTCAGTGTGCCCGAAATTTGTAAAGGATTCCATAGAAATTTTAGAGCACCTACTTAAATAAATTATTCCTAATATATAGATATAACTGTAAACCCGAGCAAAAGTAATAACTAGCTTATAAATAATAAAGAGGCGGCCTTAACTGGTCGCCTCTGTCGTTTTCTTCGGGAAGCTTAAACTCTTAATTTTGATGTTTACCTCTTTTACCTGGAGGCCGGTCATATTCTCCACCACTGTTTTAATTTGACGCTGTAGCTTGCCGGCAACCTCATGCAGAGGGCAGCCGAAGGATATTGTCGGTGAAATATCGATCGTTATAACGCCTTCTTGCTCAACGTTTACGTTAATCCTTCCGGCGCTTGTGACGCCTCCGACCAAACGGGCTGCCTGACCGGCAATAGCGCTTATCGCGCTGTCGGCTATAGTCAGCTTTCCGTTAAATGTATATGTCGGCCGTATCACGGATTGTTCAAGCCAATCCTTCTTGCCAGGTATTTCTTTTTTCCTTAAAAAAATATGGAGCGGGTCCACCAGGATGCCCGGAAAACTTTTTTTAACTTCCAGAATGGGCGCGGGGATAACGTGTCTGCTGAACCGGGTACGGTGAAACTTGGCTTTTCTGATTTCCTTTTCACTGGCTATGTCTTCAATTTTCATTATTTCAGCCGGCTGCGGCAGTTCAAGGCGGCTGGCAATTCGCTGCACCATGCCGACAGATGTGCCCAGGATCAGCACTTTTTCAGGGGCAACCTGGGCAAGTGCTGATTTTATTTCCCGCGCTTGTTGATTATCCATGAATAGAGCCGCTTTAATCGCTCCTATTCTGGTGGGCTGACGTTTAGCCGATGAACCGGCGATTATGCGGTTTCCTTGAATCAACAAGCCATCGTCGATGATGGCCTGCGCTCCAAACTTATTGGCGACAATAGCGGCCCGGTGGCTTTTGCCCGTGCCGCTGGGACCGACTAGAGCATAGACTTCCAAAAAAGAACACCTGCTTTTTTCCAAGTAGTCAGAATTCAGGAGTCAGGAGTCAGGAGTCAGGAGTCAGGAGTCAGAATAAAGAACTCAAAATTCTTAAACCGTTATCTCATTCTGACTACTGACTACTATCTCTTTTCTATTCAGGTATTCAGAATTCAAAATGCTTCTAAATGATAAGACGTTTTCTTTTTTTGATTCTGACTCCTGAATTCTGACTACTGAGTACTGTTCTTTTAGCATATGCATTCCAGATCGATAAGTCAAGAAAAAACAGTTTGCGAAGTAAAATAATTACTGGTTAAGCTTATCCATCCTTTTTTTAATATCCGCCTCCAAACCGTTGGCAGAAGGTTGGTAAAACTCTCTGCCTTCAATATTACCCGGCAGGTATTTCTGCTTGACATAGTTGCCCGGATAATTGTGCGGATACTTATAGCCCCTGCCATGGCCTAATTCAGCCGCGCCTTTATAACCGGTTCCTCTTAAATGAGGCGGGACTGGTTCAGCCCTTTCTTTTTCCACTACTGAAAGCGCCTTGCTAATGCCCGCGATAACGGAATTGCTTTTAGGGGCGGTGGCAAGATAAAGAGCAGCCTCGGCCAGGACGATTCTTGCCTCCGGCATGCCGATCCGCTCCACGGCGAGGGCTGCGGATGTTGCCACCACCAGAGCCTGGGGGTCCGCCAGCCCTACATCTTCAGCGGCGTGAATCATTATCCGGCGGCTGATGAACTCGGGTTCTTCACCCGCGTACAACATTCTTGCCAGCCAGTAGAGCGTGGCCTGCGGATCGGAACCTCTCATGCTCTTAATAAATGCTGATATTACATCATAATGCTCATCAGTCCGGTCATATTTTAATACTTTTTTCTGAATTGCTTCTTCCGCCACAGCCAAAGTAATGCGCCGGACTCCGTCCTCTCCAGGCGGTGTTGTCAGAACGGCCAACTCAAGAGCGTTCAAGCCGGCCCTGGCATCACCATTGGCTACCTCAGCCAGGTGATCCAGCGCTTCCCGGCTAACGTCCACCTGATACCCTCCCAGCCCCTTTTCATTATCTCGTAAAGCCCGGACCAGAAGACGTTTTAACGCTCTTTGGGTGAGAGGCTCAAAACGGTAGAGCTGAGAGCGGGATAGAAGAGGGCGGTTTACAGAAAACATAGGGTTTTCGGCTGTTGACCCAATTAAAGTAATCAGGCCGCTTTCCACAAAAGGAAGTAGGGCGTCTTGTTGAGCCTTGTTAAAGCGGTGAATCTCATCTATGAATAAGATAGTTTTTTCGTTATATAAAGAACGTCTTTCTTTGGCCTCGTTAACCACCCGTCTTATGTCAGACACACCGGCCATTACCGCGTTTATTATTACAAATTGCGCTTTCGTGATTCCGGCGATGATTAAGGCCAGGGTAGTTTTACCCGTGCCAGGGGGGCCATAAAATATCGCTGACATTAGCCTGTCCGTCTCTATCGAGCGCCTCAGCAAAGTCCCGGTTCCCACTACCGCGAACTGCTCTTCAAATTCCGCCAAGGATGCGGGTCTCATTCGTGTAGCCAGTGGGGCAGCCATACGCATATTTTTTTCCGTGGCTTGTTCGAAAAGGTTCATCAGACCCCCTCCTAAAATTAATGGACGGACTCCAGGTCCGCCCATAGATCTTACGATTAATTTGCCAGCATAGAAAGAAACGATATACTTTATAAATGTTTAGTTAACCAGCGACGGATTTCATCTTTTGTCTTGTACCCGACGGAACGTTCAACTTCCTTGCCGTCCTTAAAAATTATCAGCGTAGGAATGCTGTTTACCTTTAAACTGCCCGGGACACTCTGGTTTTCGTCGACATTGAGCTTGCCTACTTTGATTTTCTCTTCAAATTCCACTGCGACTTCTTCCACTACCGGAGCGATCATTTTACAGGGCCCGCACCAAGCTGCCCAAAAGTCCACCAGCAACGGCACATTAGTCTCATTAATTACCTGATTAAAATTATTATCTTCTAAAGCAAGAATGTTCCCACTGGCCAATTAACTCTCCCCTTCCCATAAAAAAATTCATTTTTTCTCTAAATTGCAGGGTTGCCGGTAAATTAGCAGTTAGAATAATAGTAAAGATGATATCTATTACTTATAACTTCTATCAACAATTATAATTTCATGCAAAACGACTTGTCAATTACTAACATTAAACATTCTACGACTTTATTTGACACTGGCAAAATTGACTTCCATTTGCAAATCCTTAACCATGCTCAACATCATCCCGGCAAATCAAAAGGTTTTCAGTCAGGCTAGGACAACCGCAAACCGAAAACCATGCAAGCTTTTTCACTAATAAAAACCCCACTCATGCCGTGAACACCCAAAGTTCGAACCTGTTCTCACAGGTGGGTGCCCTCCTGAATGATTTTCGTTTCCTCAACTGGGAGGCGTGCAAGCCACATTCAGAGTCCGGGCTCCCTTTTTTATGGTGTTGGCTCAAAACTTCAAGGTTGGTCACGCACACAGCAGGGTATTTTTTTTACACATTTATGTTAGCACATCAGCCAGCCATTTACAAGGGCCACTTATGGACCTCTTTTTTCATATTGCCCTTTGTCATTGGATCAAGCGCTATTGTCATTCATAGATACAGCTTTTCAGGTAACGGCCGCGTCATAAGCGAACCAGCTATTTCTGTTCCTTTTTTTGGTTGCTTTTTAAATCAAGTTTGATGTTCAATTCTTTGAGTTGTATTGGTGAGACAGTACCCGGCGCCAGGTTCATTAAATCTGTAGCGCTTTGCGTTTTGGGAAAAGCGATGACATCCCGGATAGTATTTCTCTTGGCCAGCAGCATGATTAACCGGTCCAGTCCAAAAGCAATGCCGCCGTGCGGCGGGGTGCCGAATTCAAAGGCTTCCAGCATGAATCCAAATTTTTCAATCGCTTCATTTTCGCTAATACCAATAGCTGCGAACATTTTTTCCTGAATATCCCTGCGGTGAATCCTGATACTGCCGCCACCCACCTCCACGCCGTTTAGCACGATGTCGTACGCTTTGGCATGGGCCTTTCCGGGATCGGATTCCAGTAGAGGAATGTCGTTTTCTCTCGGTGAGGTGAAGGGGTGGTGCATCGCCACATAACGGCCTTCTTCCTGGTCATAGTCCAGCAGGGGAAAGTCCACTACCCACAGGAAGTCAAAGGTATTTTCAGGAATCAGTCCGAGACGCTCGCCCAGGTGCAGCCGCAGCGCTCCCAGTGAGTCGGCTACCACCTGCGGCTTGTCTGCCACAAACAGCAGGAGATCCCCGGGTTTGGCTTCCAACCGATTGATGATGGCGGCAAGTTCCTGTTCGTTGAAAAACTTGGCAAGGGTTGACTTGACCCCGTCCCCGGTAACGATAAAGTAAGCCAAACCCTTGGCTTTGTAAATTGCCGCGAAAGCGGTCAGGTCGTCAATTTCCTTTCGGCTGAAAGAGCCGCATCCGGTGGCGTTAATCCCCTTTACCTGTCCTCCGCTCTCCACGACTGATGAAAAAACCTTGAAACCGCACCCCGCCGCGATATCGGATATGTCTTTCAATTCAAGCCCAAAGCGGGTGTCCGGTTTGTCCGAGCCAAAGCGATTCATCGCTTCCTGGTAGGAAAGCCTGGGGAACGGGCGGGGTACATCCAAACCGATTGTCTCACGGCATAACCGCGCTACCATTTCTTCCATCAGGTTCAGAATGTCATCCGCATCCACAAAAGACATCTCTATGTCAATTTGGGTGAATTCGGGCTGCCGGTCCGCACGGAGGTCTTCGTCCCGGAAACAGCGGACGATCTGGAAATATTTATCCATTCCGGATACCATCAGAATCTGTTTGTAAAGCTGCGGGGACTGGGGCAGGGCATAAAACTTGCCGGGATTAACCCGGCTTGGCACAAGGTAATCCCTGGCTCCCTCCGGAGTGCTCCTGGACAGCATGGGGGTTTCTATTTCGAGAAAGCCATTTTCGTCAAGAAAGTCGCGGACCGATTTGGCGACACGGTGGCGCAGGATCAGCGCCTCTTGCATTTCCGGCCGGCGCAGGTCGAGATAACGGTAGCGCAGCCGTACATTTTCATCTACGTCGATGTCGTTCTCAATATAGAAAGGCGGTGTTTTAGCCCGGTTTAAAATACGCAATTCATGGGCGAGCACTTCGACCTGTCCCGTTGCCAGATTAGGATTGGCCGTGCCTTCGGGACGCACCCGCACCATTCCGGATACCGCCAACACGTATTCGTTGCGCACACTCTCGGCTTTGTTAAAGGCTTCTTTGTGTAAATCCGGACTGAACACAACTTGGATCAAGCCGGAACGGTCCCGCAGATCGACAAAAATCAAGCCGCCATGGTCGCGCCTGCGCTGTACCCAACCCATCAAAACCACCTGCTGACCGGCTTGTTCAGGCCGCAAAACGCCGCAATAATGACTGCGCTTCAATTCATTCATAAAATCAATCATCTATGATCCTCCTGATATATGTAAGATGTGTTCTTTAGTCAACAACATAACTCATGTTCGCCTTTATAGCGGTGTATGCTGTATCTTATCCAGCAAGTATCTTATTACTTCCCCCATAGCAACCGTTGACTGCTCTTGCGCGGCCATATCCCTGATTACGGCAGTACCCTGTTTCAATTCCTCTTCACCGATGATGACAACATACTTGGCCCCGACTTTACCGGCGTATTTCATTTGTGCCTTGAGACTGCGGTTCAGGTAATCCTTGTCGGCGGAGATGCCGGCGCCGCGGATTTTAAACAGGAGGTTAAAAGCTGCATGCGCCGCCGCTTTTCCTGCTGTAACCACGAACGCGTCTAAAGCCGGGGATTCCGGTATGGCGCAACCCTGGCTCTTCATGGTCATGATGATCCGCTCCATGCCAAGCGCGAAACCAATACCCGGAGTGGGCGGGCCGCCACAGGTTTCCACCAGCCCGTTATAACGTCCGCCCCCGCCGATGGAACTCTGAGCGCCGATATCCGGCGCCATTATTTCAAAGGCCGTGTGTGTATAGTAATCCAGGCCGCGCACCAGCCGGCGGTCTACCAAAAATGGCAAGTCCAGCAATTTGAGATGTTCTTTTACCGATTCAAAATGCGCCTGACAGCTGTCGCATAGACAGTCGACTGTTGTCGGGGCTTCCGAACCAAGCTCGTTGCAGCGGCTTTCTTTACAATCGAGAATACGCAGCGGGTTTTTTTCATATCTCTCCCGGCAGTTCGGGCAAAGTCCTGCAAGCCTGGGTCGGAAAAAGTCCTGCAACTGCCGGCGCAGATTCGGGCGGCAGACTGGACAGCCAACGCTGTTGACATGCAGTTCCAGGTTTTTAAGGCCTATTCTACCATAAAAATCCATGCCCATGGCAATCACTTCAGCGTCAATTGCCGGGTCGTTTGAACCAAACACTTCAACCCCGAATTGGTGAAACTGGCGGTAACGGCCGGCCTGGGGGCGGTCGTAACGAAACATCGGCCCGGTGTAATACAACTTGACAGGCTGCGGTCCGGCGTACAACTTGTCTTCCAAGTAAGCCCTGACGGCGGATGCGGTGCCTTCGGGCCTCAAAGTGACACTGCGTTCTCCCCGGTCAATAAAAGTGTACATTTCTTTTTCCACAATATCAGTGGTATCGCCCACACCCCGTAAAAACAATTCCGTATGCTCGAAGATTGGCGTCCTGATTTCCGCATAGCCATATTCTCCGCAAATGTGGCGCAATTGTCTTTCAAGGTATTGCCATGTTTCGACCTCACCGGGCATAATATCGTTGGTGCCGCGTGGCCGCGTTGTCAGCATGATAACCCTCCCTTCAAAAGCAAAACCGCCCCCGGTCAATGCTTGAACATTGCCAGGGACGGGATATTAAACCGTGGTGCCACCCTGTTCGGATAATAATAAACATTATCCCTTTATGCCTGTAACGGAGGCTTCCGGGCCAGTCTACCGGCACATTGTTAAATGCGCTCTCGGTGGCCGCTCCCAGGAGTTTTTCAATACCTGTCTTTGCGGAAGGCTTTCAGTCTGCGGCCCCCCGTCCCTGCCAAAAACGAATGATATCTACTCGGCCCGGTCATCGCTTTCATTTACCTGAGCATCATTTTATGCAATGCAGACGCTTTTGTCAATTCAGACATCTATTACTGCAGATATCTATGGCGTGATTTGCAATGGGATTATTAATTTTACAATATTTAATAAATTATAAAAATTGCAAAATATTAAAATAGTTATTGACATGTAGTACCAGGGTTAGTATTATATTAATATACCAAACGGTTGTCGCGGAAAGGGTAATGAAAATGTCTATAACATCTGAAGAGCGTCATGCTGAAATTATGGATACGGCAATTAAATTATTTCGTAAAAAAAATTATCATGGCACGTCGATGCAGGATATTGCCGAGGCGGTTGGAATTTACCGTGGAAGTCTTTACCATTACATCAACAGCAAAGAAGAAATACTGTACCGTATTGTTGAACGGCCGGTTTCAAAGGGTTATGAGTCACTTAGAAAGATCCAGTTAGAAGAAAACCTCCCTCCTGTAGAGAAGTTGCGCCAGGCAATGAAATACCATGTCAGGTATTCGATGGAGCATCAGGCGGTGGTAGCCATCATGCTTGAAGATACCAAGCACTTGTCTGAAGAGTGTCAGAAGCAGATTCGTGAAGCTCAGAAGAGATATGAAGAAACTTTTTTTAATATCATTAAAGAGGGCATTCAAAAGGGAGATTTCAAAAATTTAGATCCTCAGATTGTTACTTTTGCTATTTTTGGTATGACTAACTGGATGTACCGTTGGTTTGACGTTGATGGAAAACTGTCGTCTGATGAAGTCGCCGAGCTTTTTCTGGATATGATTTTAAATGGGTTGTTGGTTGAGTAAGACTGATTGAATAAGTAAACTCAGAAGGCAATAAGTTAAATAGCGCAACGAACGTTTAATTTTAATTGTTTGATAATTTATATAATATAGTAAAGTTGAGAAATTCAAAAAAGTCTATAATTTTATAACTTATACGCGCTCCTGTACTTAGTAGTTGAAGGTTAATAAACGGGAGAGGTTACAATGAATAGTGAAATGGTTGAAAATAGTTTGACCACGACGACTGAGGGACTGAATATTGGCAGCCTCGCAGTTGACAAGTTGTGCCGGGTAGTTAAAGCTAACAAGGTTGCCGGAGAGATTTTAACAAAAGAAAAAATTCAGGGCGTTAATGTATTGCAAGTGATTCATAATGAGTTTAAGGAGCTAAGTTCAATTTTCCAGGATTCTTACGACGGAATTAGCATAGTTGATATGAATGGAGTTGTAACACGTTTAAATAAAGCTTTTGAACGCGTAACTGGTTTAAAAATCGAAAAAGTCCTGGGTATCAATCTTTACGATGTGCAGAAAAGGGGTCACTATTTTGATCCGGATGTGGCGTTAAAAGTGTTAAAAACTGGTAAGCCGGTTACCATCCTGCAGAAATTTACTAACGGAAAAGAAATAATGGCTATCGGTAATCCGGTTTTTAATAGTAAAGGTGAAGTAATTAGGGTAGTAGTTAACTTCAGGGATATTACCGAGTTGAGGCAACTTCAGGAGGAACTGAGACAAACCCAGGAATTAAATGCCCAGTACCTGTTTGAGATGGAAAATTTGAGAGAAAAATATACAAAGGATCATTGTGTGATCTTTAAAAGCAAGGAAATGGAGAAAATCATTGATCTTGCCACAAGGGTTTCTATCGTAGAGAGTCCTGTTCTCATCCAAGGAGAATCCGGGGTCGGCAAGGAAATAATCGCGAACTTGCTCCACAACCTGAATCCGAAAAGAAGAAAACATCCAATGATCAAAGTGAATTGCGGCGCGATTCCCCAGGAATTAATGGAAAGTGAGTTTTTTGGCTATGAATCCGGCGCTTTTACAGGAGCCAGCAGGTCTGGGAAACCGGGCTATTTTGAGTTGGCAAATAAAGGCACGATTTTCCTGGATGAAATTGGCGAGCTCCCGCTGGGATTGCAGGTCAAGCTTTTGCGTGTCCTGCAAGGGCAAGAAGTTACCAGGGTTGGTGGGGTAAAAACAATTAAAGTTGACGTCCGGGTGCTGGCTGCGACTAACAGGGACTTGGAGCCTATGATCAAAGAGAATTCCTTCCGGGAGGACCTTTTTTACCGCATTAATGTCATTCCCATCCGGATTCCATCACTGCGGGAGCGCAAAGAAGATATTGCCCCCTTACTATTCCATTTTCTTGATATATATAATAAGAAATATGATTTGAAAAAGAGCTTGTCGGACGAAGTCGTTGATTGTCTGGCAAGGTATGATTGGCCGGGGAATATCAGGGAGCTGATAAACTTAATTGAAAGGCTCGTTGTAACAACCGACAACCAACAGATAACTGTTGAAAACCTGCCTCTGAAGTACCGTATTGAAAAAAATAATAATTTGTATCGACTGGACCAGATGAACCTGACCTTAGCCATCGAGGAACTTGAACGGCTTTTGGTTACCCGGGCGCTTAAATTGCATAAGAGTACATATAAGGCCGCCAAGGTGCTCGGGGTTAGTCAAAGCACGGTTGTCCGGATGGCCAAAAAATATAAACTTACCAGCTCAAACTGCTAATTTCCTCCTTGTTTTTTAGTGCCAATAAAAGTCCCGATAGCGACTCCACTCGTGTCTCGCCTGATTTTTTCTGAAATATAACTACCATGTTGCAAATAATTTAAAAATATTATTCTGTAATAATCCTTTCATAATGATCCTTTCATATTGATAGGTAAAAAGTTAATACTGGTTTAAATAAGTTTAAAATAACTTAATATTACTGTTTGACGAACCCATCAAATATTGGGTGATTAAATGTGTTGGCCGAATTAATTCAGTAATGAATTAAACTGACGTTTTCCGCAAAGAACTTGCGGATTTTTTTCTTCCGTTTTAGCTTTTGCTCGATAACACCTGAAGGCATGTATTTTGCAATGTTCTGTATTGATAGAAAATTGCAAAATTGAAAGGAGGCCTAAGGAAAAAAGCGGTAAACAGGTATGGTCAGTTGCTATTCGAACTATCGGCGGAAACACTAAATGCCCATGGCGTACATCTTGAATCATCTGCTTTTTCGGATTTACCGAAGACTACTATTTTTCAAAGGAGGATATCGTTTATGTCGGAGAAAAGTCACAGTTGGGCCACACCAAGCCCGGCAGGGTTGGTAGCGCTGGCAATGGCATGCTTTACTTTCTTTGCTCTTCTGACCGGAAAAATAACCCCTGCCTCTAGTGGATTAATGGGCATATGGTTATTAGGCGGTTTTGCCGTACAGATTATCGTTGGCATTGTGGAATTGAAAGAAGGTAATATCTTAGCCGGCAATATTTTTACCTTTTTTTCCGCTTTCTTTATGCTAGTAACCGGGCTGGAATTTATTTTTAAGTTTTTCGCGTCTGTAAACGGCTGGAAAATCGATGCGCACGTTGACGGTTGGGGCTGGCTGCCTCTTGCAGCCGCGGTTACCCTGTGGGCTCCGGCTTACCTTAAATCCCCGAAATGCTTGTTTGGAGTCGTGATCAGTTTGACGCCGGCCCTTTGGATTATTTCCTTTATGGACATGGGCGTCTGGCCTCATGAGATGGCGCCTATCGCCGGTTGGCTCGCATTTTCCGGTGGTACCTTCGGTGTGTACACCAGCGCCGCGGTTATCCTGAATACAGCTTTCGGTCGGTCTATCTTGCCGATGGGCGCGCCTTTTATTAAGCCTCAGCCTGTTTCAAACCCTGTTTCAGGATCAAAGTCCGCCTAAATCTACATTATATAGTTTATATTTGAAAATTATCTACTGGCAGAGCTGAGTATGTATGTAATAAGAAAATAAAGAGTGCTTATAGTATCTAGTGAATATTTTTAGTTTATTATTACGATATTAATTTCTTTTAGACGTAAGTAAAAGTTAAAACTGGTTCAAATAAGTTAAAAATAACTTAATATTATTATTAAATAAACCCCTCAAATATTGATTTCTAAAGTATGTTAGCTAAATTAATTCATTAATGAATTAAACTGACATATTTCCAGAAAATTTGAGGGGTTTTTAGTTTTCTTTATGGTGTATTTATCATTTATCTGGAGGCATGTATTTTGCAATGTTCTGTATTATATAAAAATTAAAAACTGTTATAGGAAGGAGGCCTTATCAAAAAAGTTACTAGCGCTGGAAATAATCCGGTGTTTTATGATCAAAACTGTCCATTAGCAGGGTGTTGAGGCTGTTTGTTGTGGCTTTTTAAAAAAATAATATAAAGGAGGAAAATAGGTGAATATTGTTGACTTTATAACAAGAAACGCTGAATTATACCCTAACCGCAGAGCTGTCATCTGCGGCGACGACGGTCGTGAATTTACCTGGTCGGAGTATAACCAACTGATTAACCGGTTTGGCAACGGCCTGATCAAATTGGGGGTTCAGAAGGGCGACAGAGTGGGTGTTTATCTGCCGAACGGCCCTGAATGGCTTATCGCTTTTTTCGGCGCCATGAAAATCGGCGCAGTGGCATTGCCGTTTAATATTCTGTATAAAACCGGTGAGATATCTTATATCTTAAGTAATTCCCGGGCTAAAGTGGTGGTCGGCGCATCGAAAGAGGTTCAACAAAACATTTTGAACATCCTGAACGAAATCCCGTCAGTGGAAAAGATCGTGACACTGGGGGAAGCTGTGGAAGGGACAATTGATTTTCAATCATTCATTTCGGAAAATTCAGATGTTCTGGCTACCGTGGACTGCGCTGAAGACGACACAGCGACGATGCTTTACACTTCCGGCACCACCGGGCGGCCCAAGGGAGTCATGCTCACCCACAAAAACTTCGTGACTAAAGCCGCAATAAACGGCGTGGCCGAGCAAATTAGCGAGCAGGACATTTTTATGACGGCAACTCCTTACTGCCACATTTTTATTACCGTAACTCTGTTAGGGCCTTTATACGTTGGAGCCAGTGTGCTCAGTATGTCGCGCTTTAACCCGGAGAAGGCGTTGGAGTTACTTTCCAATTACAAGGTTACTCACTTTGCCGGTGTTCCGACCATGTATATTTTTATGATGAATTCCTACTCGCCGGAAAAATATGACCTCAGTTCCTGGCGCCTCAAACAAACAGCCGGATACGCCATGCCTCCGGAGCTGTTTAATAAAATTGAGGAAACCTTTGGTAAAGGTTTATGTGAGTATTACGGCTCAACAGAGACTGGCGCCACGGTGACCTACAACAGGTGGGGGCACAGCAAAATCGGCTCAATCGGACCGGTGGCGCCGGGGTATTCCATGAAGATTGTGGATGAAAATTTCAATGAACTGCCGGCAGGTGAAGTTGGAGAGATTCTGGTCAAGGGGAACGGAATTTTCAAGGGCTACTGGGAAATGCCCGAGGCCTCCAAAGAGGCTTCCAAGAGTTCAACCGGCAAGATTATGAAACGTTTGTTGACGGTTGACTAGACCTTATGTTCATAAATTCTGATGATCGTATCAGAAGTTAAATATTAAAGGAAGGGATGATCTGCATGGAGGTTAAAAAGATAGGCGTATTGGGAGCGGGCGCCATGGGCAGCGGCATTGCCCTGGTGGCGGCACAATCCGGCTATGACGTCGTATTAAGTGACATTGATTTAGCTTTTGTTGATAAGGGGCTTAAATGGATCGGCAACTTCTTAAACAAAAGCGTGGAGAAAGGCAAAATGACCGCTGAGCAGAAGGACGCGATAATTGGCAAGATTGTCCGGACGACCGGTGTCGATGAATTTAACGATGTAGATGTGGTTATCGAGGCGATTATCGAAGATCTTCAGGTTAAAAAAGACGCTTTTAATCAACTCGACCAGGTCTGTAAGCCGGAAGCTTTGTTAACAACAAACACCTCTTCAATTTCCATAACCCAAATCGCCGCTTCCACCAAGCGTCCTGACCGGGTAGCGGGCTTGCATTTCTTTAACCCCGCGCCGGTAATGAGATTGGTTGAAATTATCAGGGGCTATTACACAAGTGATGATACAGTCAATACACTGCTTGACGTAACGGTTAAATTCAATAAAAAGTCGATTGTGGTTAAAAAAGATTCACCGGGTTTTGTCGTAAACCGGGTGATGATGGCACAATATATTGAAGCAATCAAGTTAGTTGAAGAAGGAGTGGCAACCCCGGAGGATGTCGACATTGCTGTCAAGCTGGGCTTGAACCACCCCATGGGTCCTTTTGAATTACATGATTTCACCGGGACTGACATCGGTTACCATGTCGCCAACTACTTCTGCGACGAGTGTAAAGATATTCGCTGGAACCCTCCCCTGGCGCTCAAGGAACTGATCCGCGCCGGCCGGCTGGGCCGCAAGACGGGCTCAGGATGGTATAACTATTAAATCAAAAGATAAATAAGGAGTTAATGGTTATGTATGAGACTATCGCTCTTCAGATTGAGGAAGGAATAGCCACCATATCTTTAAACAGGCCGCCGGTCAATGCTCTGAACACCCGCCTGTTTCAGGAACTCGGGCAAGTCGCGGCTGAACTTGACGCTGACCCTGCCGTCCGGGTGGTGGTTATCACCGGGTCCGGAGACAAAGCGTTCGCTGCCGGCGTCGACATAACTGAAATGAAGGACCTGACTCCGGTGGGAGCTTATCATTTCTGCAAGACGGCCAGAAGCGCTTTTGTCTCGATTGAGAATATGAGCAAGCCGACAATAGCGGCTGTGAACGGGCTGGCGTTGGGCGGCGGCTGCGAACTGGCCTTGACCTGCGATTTCCGGCTGGCGTCGGAGACAGCCAAGTTTGCCCTGCCCGAGATTAACCTGGGGATTATCCCAGGCGGGGGCGCCACGCAGCGGTTGCCCCGCTTGCTAGGAGTCGCCCGGGCGAAGGAGCTGCTCTTCCTGGGGGAAATGATTGACGCCAATCAAGCCGGTCAATATGGCCTGGTCAACAAGGTGGTCCCGGTGGCCGATCTGGCGCAAGAGGCGAAAGCCCTAGCCAATAAACTGGCGGTGAAGTCCGCGCATGCGTTAGGTGTAATTAAGAATTCCGTGAATGCAGGGCTGAATATGAGCTTGTCAGAAGCGCTGGATTTTGAAACGAAAAATTTCATCCTGGTATTTGCCAGCGATGACCGCCGGGAAGGAATCGGCGCTTTCATGGAAAAGCGCAAACCTGTTTTTACAGGAAAGTAATGCATGAAAACTTATAATACAATGTCAAGATTGGAGGAGACTGTATGAGAAACGTTTGTGTTATTGCTGGCGGACAGTCAGTATGGGGAGCGCGCCAGGCCAGCGAGCGGGATATGTTCCAGGAGGCCGGCAAAGCCGCTTTCGAGGAAAACCCGGCGGTTACCAATAAGGATATTGACGGGTTGATTGTGGGTTCAGCCTATACAGAGCGCTGTTCCTTCCAAACCCACCTGGCTCCGGTAGTGGCTGAGAGCCTTGGCATCAGGCCGGTTAATATTTGTTGCCGGGTGGAACTGCTGTGCGCCACCGGCAGCAGCGGCATTATTCTTGCCGACGCGATGATCAGAAGCGGGAAAGCTGACGTGGTGATGGTCATTGGCGGTGAAAAGCTGTTCACCCCTCAGCGTTGGGAAGTCAACTACAGCGAGCTTGCTTCCGTGGACCATGACTGGGACGGCACCCAGGGGCTGGGCCTGCCGCCGCCGGTATTTTCCGCGGTTGCTCAACAACATATGAAGCTATACGGCACTACCGAAGAACAACTGGCCATGGTATCGGTGAAGAACCGCCGCAACGGCCTGAATAACAAGAAGGGTCAATACCAGGAAGCGATCACGCTTGAGCAGGCTATGAACGCCAGGGCCATCGTACGCCCCATGAAACTTTTCGATTGCTGTCCTGTTACCGACGGCGCCGCGGCAATTATCCTGGCGGCGGAAGAAAAAGCCAAGTATTTAACCGATAAGCCGCTTGTTTATATCAGAGGCACCGGACAGGCTACCCTGCACAATATGTCCGCCAATATGCGCAACTGGTCGACCTGGGAGTCTTTAAGAATCGCGGCCAAACAGGCCTATGCCAAAGCCGGTGTGACGGCCAAAGACGTTAATGTCGCTCAAACCCACGACTGTTTTACCATCTCAGAAATCATTGAAACTGAAGACCTTGGTTTCTGTGAAAAAGGTGAAGGCGGTCCCTTTGTTCAGGCGGGCCAATCCGACTTCGGCGGGCAAGTGCCGATTAACACGGACGGCGGTTTGTTGTCCTGCGGGCACCCCTTCGGCGCGACGGGCATTCGCCAGGGGATTGAAATCATGCATCAGTTGAGAGGTGACGCGGTGCGTCAGGTGGAAGGGGCCAGGATCGGCCTTACCCATAACCTGAGTGGTTTCATTGCTGCGCACACGGTATTAATTTACGGGAGGGATCTGGCATAATGAGTATAGTTGAAGGAAAATATTCCGCGACAATGGATATGTGGCCGCTTCAAAGCAAGGAAATGACCCGTATTCACCCGTTTTACGACAATCTCAAAGAAGGACGTTTTACTACTACCAGTTGCCGTGATTGCGGCACCCGGGCATTCCCACCCAGGGTGGTCTGTCCCGAATGCTTGTCTGAAAACCTGGAGTATGTCGATCTGCCGCTCAAAGGCAAAGTTCTGATAGTGACGGAAGAAGAAGTGGGAGTGCCGGTAGGATTTGAAACCCCCTTGATTCACGCCATGATTGAATTGGACGATCAACTGACTGTTTTCGCCCGGGTAATGAATTGTAAAATGGGTGATTTGAAGGAGGGCGACGAAGTAAAACTAGTTGTCTATCCGGTCGATCCGTTGCCGGTTGACGGCAAGAAAGGCGCAATCAACCTTCAGGAAAGAGTATTTTACGCTTTTGAAAAAGCCTGAAAACATTTAACGGTCTTTGCGGGTGAAACAATAACAGGCTGAAGGGGTGAGGACTTGAACTTCGAACTTGACAAGGAACTGGTGTTTTTAAAGGAAATGGTGCGGGATCTGGCGCAGGAAAAGATAGCTCCCCGGGCCGCGGAAATAGACGAGAAGGATGAGTTTCCCTGGGATATCAAGGAAGCCCTGGCGGAACACGAGATACTGGCCATGCCTTTTCCGGAGGAGTATGGCGGGACCGGCGGCAAAGCGCTTCCCGTGGTGATCGCGGTTGAGGAAATAGCCAAAGTCAGCGCCAGTGTGGCCATGATCCCGGGTGGCCAGTGCCTTGGCTCAGCGGCTATTGTCATTGCCGGTACGGAAGAACAGAAGCAGCGGTTTCTGCCCGGCTTGGCCAGCGGAGAAAAGCTGTGCGCCTACGCTCTTACCGAGCCCAACGCCGGTTCCGACGTGGGAGGCATTCAGAGTACCGCCGTACTGGACGGAGATGAATATGTAATCAACGGCACCAAACGTTTTATTTCTTTTGGCAATATCGCCGATATTCTTACGGTTTTTGCCAAAACAATAGATCAGAATACCGGACAAAAAAAATTGTCTTGTTTCGCCGTGGAAAAAGGAGAAGGTCTGGTTGTCCGCAATTTGGAGCATAAGATGGGTGTGAAGGGCACGCCGACGGCGGAGTTGTTCTTCGACAACATGCGGGTTCCCAAGGAAAACCTGCTGGGCGCCGAAGGGGACGGGTTTAAAATAGCCATGCAGGTGCTTGACAAAACCAGGTCGGAAGTAGCGGCCCAAGCCCTCGGCCTGGCTCAGGGCGCCCTTGACTTCGCGGTGCAGTACGCGCGTGACCGGGTGCAGTTCGGCAGCCCCATCGGTAAATTCCAGGCCATTCAGATGAAGCTGGCCGATATGGAGATAAAAACACAGGCGGCGCGCTACCTGACTTATGTGGCGGCAGACAAGTATGACCGCAAGGTTCACGACCGGGGGAAATATACAGCCATAGCCAAGGCCTTTGCCTCCGACGCGGCGATGGAAGTAACTTCAGAGGCCATTCAAATACTAGGCGGATACGGTTACAGCAAGGAGTACCCTCTGGAAAGAATGTTCCGGGACGCCAAAATTCAGCAGATTTACGAGGGGACAAACGAGATCCAGCGGATAGTTATCGCCCGGAGCCTGTTGGGTCGCGGTTTTTAATAGCGGGGAGGGATAACAGTGCAAATCATGGTCTGTTTGAAACAAATACTCGATCCGGAACTGCCGCCGCGGGATTTCCGGCTGGAGAAGGGAGAAATGACCCCCGCCACTGAAGGCGTGCCCCTGGTGATGAGTTCGTTTGACCAGAACGCGCTGGAAGTAGGGCTGCAATTGCGGGAAAAAATAGCCGGGGCGACTGTGACGGCGGTTACAGTCGGCCCGGAGGGCGCCGAAGATGTCTTGCGCAAGGCTTTAGCCGTGAAAGCGGACCGGGCCGTCCGGGTGCCGCTGGAGCAAGACTGTAAACTGTCCGGCGGTATTGTGGCCGGCCTGCTCGCGGGCGCGGCCAGGGAACTGGGAGCGGACCTGGTGATCTGCGGACGGCAAGCCGGTGACTGGGACGGCGGCCAGGTTGGGTTGATTTTGTCGGAAGAACTCGGCTGGCCGGGCGCGAATCTGGTGACAGGCATTGAGCCTGGGTCCGGCGGGCTGGTTTTAAAGCGCGAACTCGAAGAAGGATATGAAGTACTTGAAGGAAACGTGCCTCTTGTGGCGGTTGTTACTAACCACGAGACAAACGTTCTTCGCATTGCCAAGGTAAAAGATACCATGGCGGCCATGCGTAAAAAAGTTGAGCAGATTAACGTAGAGCCGCAAGGCGGCCGCTTAGAACTGGCGAGTCTGGAGATTCCGGTCAAAGAGGTAAACTGTGAAATCATCCCGGGCGAAGACGGCGGAGAAAAAGCGGATAATTTAATCAAGCGGCTTTTGGAGTTAAAAGTGATGTAGAGCTTTTGAACGTACATGACTAGCGGTAAGATTGGGGGAAGAAAAATGTCCTTAGTCCTGACCTGTCTGTTGGATCAAGGAAACCTGTCCCGTGACAGCCTGGAAGTTCTCGGCGCCGGTAAAAGTATCGCCGCAGAGCTGGATGCTGTGCTGGCAGCGGCGGTAATCGGCGCGGAAACCGGCGCGGTATGCGCGGCGGCAGGGGAATACGGGGCGAGCAAGATATATTCGGTGCAAGACGCCGCTCTGGAACAGTATTACTGCGAAGGATACCTGGCCGCGCTGGAAGCGGTGTGCCGGGAATGCGAGCCGGCGGTGGTCCTGTTCGTAACCAACGCGCAAGGACGCGAAATGGCGCCCAGACTGGCAAAGCGGTTGGGCAAGACGGCTCTTGTCGACTGCTTAAGCTTTAACGCGGATAAAGAAACCGGGCGAATTGTCTTTACCAAGCCGGTGTTTGGCGGTAAGGCGATGGCGCAAGTGGCGATGAGTGACGCCCCGGCTGTAGTGGCCATGCGCCGGCGCAGTATTGAACCCGCCCAGCCGGAGCAAGTGGCAGCGGAAACAATCCAGGTCAAGCCGTCCGCCATTCCTCCCAACCCTTTTAAATTAATTGAGCGGGTGGAGGAGCAAACGGCAGGCGTCCGCCTGGAGGATGCCAGAGTGGTTGTGTCCGGGGGGCAGGGGCTCGGCGGGCCGGAAAACTTTGCCCTGCTGGAAGAACTGGCCGGCTTGCTGGGAGGCGCTGTAGGCGCCAGCCGCGTAGCGGTAGACAGCGGCTGGGTCAGCAGCTCGAAGCAAGTGGGTCAAACCGGCAAGATCGTCGCGCCGGACATTTATCTGGCGGTGGGTATCTCAGGAGCCTGCCAGCATTTGGCCGGGTGTTCCGGTTCCAAGGTCATCGTGGCTATCAATACCGATCCCGAGGCGCCGATTTTTGGGGCGGCCAGGCTTGGGGTGGTTGGCGACTACAAAGAAGTTCTGCCGCCGCTGATCGAAAAAGTAAAAGAAATGGCTTAGGGTTGACGGAATATGCATAACGGCCTCTATCACGAGGCCGTTTGCATAATATTGAAGAGAGGGAGGAATTGGTATGGGACTGCCTGGCATAATTGTTTTCATTATTATTTTAGCTGCCGCAATCTGGCTTTTCGCCATGGCTATAAGACAGCGTTATTTAATCCTGCGTTTAGGCCAACCCGAAGACAGGTTCGATCAAATAGGTGAGCGGGTGAAATCTTTATTTGTTTACGTGCTCGGCCAGAAAAAAGTATTGGATGAAGCATATCCGGGGCTGTTGCACGTGCTCATCTTCTGGGGATTTTTAGTTCTTGGCCTGGGTGAACTGCAATTTTTCGGAGAAGGATTGTACCCCGGATTCGTTTTGCCTTTATTGGGTCATTACCCGGCTTTTTACCTGATTCAAGATTTATTCGCGGTTTTAGTGCTAATCGGACTCCTGATGGCGGCCTGGCGCCGTTACGTAGTCAAACCGGACCGGCTTGACCATAACCCGGAAGCGGCAATTATTTTATCGCTAATCACCGGTGTGGTCCTGACCCTTTTTATAGCGGACGGACTTAGGGCGGCCGCTCACCCGGCGGCTTCGGAAGCGGCGCCGGTAACAGCGATTATTTCGGATTTCCTGGGCAAACAAGGCTGGAGCCTGGAAACTTTAAATATACTGTATTTTACTTTTTGGTGGGCGCATGTCTTAATCATCCTTGGTTTTCTGGTATTTATTCCTTACTCCAAACACATGCATTTAGTCGCCTGTCCCTTCAACACATTTTTCCGTTCCCTCAATCCCATGGGAAAAATGCTTCAGCCGGTTGATTTCGAGGATGAGCAGGCAACTCTGGGCGTAAGAAAAATCACTGATTTTAGCTGGAAACACCTGTTAGACATGTTGACTTGCACCCAGTGCGGCCGCTGCCAGGATAACTGCCCCGCTTATCTGAGCAGTACGCCCCTTTCATCAAAGCGGTTTATCAATAATATGAAAGAACACCTGCTGGAGTGCGGGAAAGAAATCAGCCCCGGCCTAGCTCACGCCTACGCGGAACAGAACGAGTCAAGCGGGGAGACCGGGAGTCTGTTGGAAAGCAGCCTGATCGGCAGTGTAGTTGCGGAAGAAGAGTTATGGTCGTGCAAAACCTGTGGCGCGTGCCAGTATATTTGCCCGGTGATGATCGAACACGTGCCTAAAAATGTTAACTTGCGCCGCTATCTGGCGATGGAAGAAGCGTCCTATCCCAGCGGCGTCGACAACGCCATCCGTTGTCTGGAGGACAGGGGCCACCCTTATAAAGGCACTATGGCCTCGCGTTCAAGCTGGTTTCGCGGTTCATGGGTCGAAGAACTGGTCAAGGAAAACAACAAAGAGATTCTTTTCTGGGTTGGCTGCACGGCGGCCCTTGACGACCGGAACATGAAAATAGCCCAGGCGTTTGCCGAACTGCTCAAACGCTCGGGAGTACATTTCGGAATATTAGGAGAAAAAGAAAATTGTTGCGGGGATCCGGCCCGGCGCCTGGGGAACGAATTTTTATATGACGGCCTGGTCCGGGATAATATCAACCTCTTAAAAAAGCATAAGGTTAAAACCATTGTGACGACATGCCCGCATTGCTATAACGCCTTTAAAAACGAGTACCCGCAAATAGACGGTGAATTCGGTCAAAATTATGAAGTTTACCATCACACTGAATACCTGGCTAAATTGCTGAAGGAAAAGAAGCTCGTCGTAGAAAGCGCTTTCACGGAAACGGTAACTTATCATGATCCCTGTTACTTGGGCCGGTATAACGAAATTTTTGAAATTCCCCGGGAAGTGCTGCAAAATATCAGTGGCGTAAAACTACTTGAAATGCAGAGAAACAGGGGAAGGAGTTTTTGCTGCGGCGGCGGTGGCGGCGGCGCCTGGATGGAAGAAGAAGGCACCCGGGTAAACCATATGAGAGCTGAGCAGGTTTTCGTAAGCGGCGCGGATGTACTGTGCACAGCCTGTCCTTTCTGCATGACCATGATGAATGACGGCATTAAGGTGAAGCAGGCGGGTCAGGACAAGGCGGTAAGGATTTATGATCTGGCGGAGATATTGGAAGCTGTGACTCAAAAAAATTCATAGTTAAGGAATTCTCTTTCGCGGGTGTTCCCGTTAATGCACAGAAAAAGTTTGGATACGTGAGAGTAATCCCATAGGGAGTAAATAAACAGATACTTCCTGAATAACATCCTCCCTTATTTGCAAGGGCGATTGATAAATCGCCCTCTATTTGTTCGCCCGGCATGTCTGCCGAGCCGATGGGTTGAAAGAAACCCTGTCACCTAACCAGCGGGAAGACAACCCGTAGGCAAGGGCGTCACTGGTAACGGTGGGGTCTGAAGGAAGCCGAAGGGGGA
>NZ_JAKOAV010000038.1 GCF_029478095.1 Pelotomaculum isophthalicicum JI
TAACTCGACAAGGTGTCCGGATGTTGCCGAAATGCTGTCCGGATAATTCCGTTATGCTGTCCGGATGTTGCCGTTACGCTGTCCGGATGCTACCGGAATGGGTGTCCGGATGCGGCCGAAATATGCATAATATACGTTATGGATTTTTTAAAGATTATGCTATTGCTCAAATACGAAGAATTATGAAACAAAAAAACTCAAAAGCATGGGCTGAAAAGAAGTTAGACTCACTGTTATCTTTTGATGCTCCACTGGCGAATAATGCAGAAAATGAAAGCTTCACTCTTGCCGCGTGTATTGGAGAAGCTCCTAGAGATGATTCTGTGCTGGACGTAAAACGTTTTATTAATAGTTTATCCGTGAAAGAGCAACAGGTCATAATAATGCGAATGAATGGTCACAGTCTTCAAAATATTTCAACTGCACTTAAAACTTCCATTTATAGTGTTAATCACATCTTAAACAATGTTAGAGTTAAACTTGTAGATTACTATGGTGATAATTTTTGTATTGCAAGAAAACATGAAAAAAATTTGCAAGGACACGGTAAATAACCTAACGGTCAGCATCATACCTTACTTCTTTCACCTTTAAATTAGTACGTACGGCTTTATACCTGCCCCCGTTTTTCAATACTTCACCACATCTTTGAGCATATGTATATTAAAGATATTTTATCCAACGGTCCAAAATATCTTTGCTGACTGTGCTCCGATCTCCCACAAAAATAACCCCGTTGAGATCAAACCTTTAGCGCATTTCGGTAATAACCTGTGTAACGCAGATTTAAAAAACAATAGTAATTGCTAAAATAAAATATAAAGAGCGAATTCTGATAAACTCGCTCTCTGGCTGGTAAGTTATGGTGGAGGCGGGCCGTACCTTATAGAAACCAAAGTTAAGAAAAGCAAGCCATAGCCCCCTGTTTGCGTTCTACCTTTTCACGTAAAAGAAGTAACCGGCGGAGTTGTGCTTGACCGGTTGTCCTGTATGAGGATATTATTGACAATTCAACGCACTGCGAATCGAGTCGATTGCATATGGCCGAGTATACTTGACTTCAAAATTACTGATCCATACAGCATTTGGTCGATATGCTGGTTTTAACTTCATTGCAGGGTAAATATATAACTGCTTAACATTGCCTGCATTTGCCACAGCGAGTCCGTCTTCCTGCGGATATTCCAAGCGAATTCCATAGGTATAGAGAACCTTTCTAAGCGGTTCCATCATTTTGATTTGGTCTTGAAGAGGAACATCGGCAGCAAGTCTTTGTTCTTTCGCCCATGTCAGCAGTTCCAGAGCAGCATATCTGTCCAACACTGAATGGTAGTTTTGATTACGATAGTGCTTCAAACAGTTTTGGCAGGCGTTATCACAATCACAGCCATTCAAGAAAGTTTCTGTTTTCTCTAAAAGTGGGTTGATTTGCGACGCTATTCCCGAGGAATACCCGGCACCACTTGAGAGGCTGTCATACAGATAGATATCAACATATGCTATCTCCTTGTGTTCTCTTAAACGGTATCCTGCATTAAGTTCAGTAAATTCAACATCAAGGAGTTGGCTTGTCTGAAGACGCAGTGACTCTGCCAAGGAACGCGAAGCGCGGTCGATCCAAGGTCTTTCTTTGCGCGAAATATTAATCTTTGCTGTATCAAGTTCAATTTCAAGAACTAGCATATCTGTTATGAAATCAAATCCAAGCGTAGCATTTACGGCATTCGCATGATTGCATTCGGTTCTTACAAACTTCGAGTAATATGGCCGACCTATCTTGGTTCGATCCGACTTGTATGCGATAGCACTATCCCCGGGAACTGCCGCGCCACAATCGGGACAAATCATGAACCCTTTTTCAGCAGGGCCGCGGTTTACCATGATAATCCTTTGGTTAGACCGTTTGGCCATACGGATATTTGAGAAACCTTGAATTGGAGCCAATCCATCGAAATTCGGCAATGTAGAATACAAAGGAGCATCTGCATATGAATAAGATTCATTCAACTGAGCGGGAGCGATGGACTTGCCATTCACAGGTGCAAAACCCCAAGGCCGAACCATTGGTAACATCTGCACAATATGCTCGTTTTCACAGAATGGGCAATGACCGTTATCCAAATCGTCTGCAGGACCGAACCATTCACACGCCTTACAGGAGAATACAGTCTTTACATAGTTCGGATCGTCCATGAATGATTTCGCCGGGGTTGTAAATCCGCCTTTTTTGCGTTCACTGCCATGATAATACAAACCGCCAAGCTGGTAAGTGTTTTTGTCTACGACAATTGACCGGCCGGGCGCATATTCGCTGATTGCGACATCTAATCCGCGCTCGACCTGATATTGCAACTGTCCTTGAGGGTTGCTTATGAATGTACTCACAACATTCTTGGGGAACGAATATGTCGGGATAATGCCTTCTTCATACAATGCGTCTAACATTGTCTTCTTGTTTGATGTCCCTTCACCGCCATACAGTTCCGGATGCGCAATGCGCTTCTCGTTAAGAGTCTGCATTTCTTGCGCAAGCTGTTTTCTAATCCGCAAAATAAATTCCTTGGAATATGACTGCAACAGCACGGTATTAGACGATACGTCAAACCCGTTAAGGTAGCGCGTAAACTCTTCCCAGTATTCTTCGAAAAAGCCGATGGTATCAATGCCGTCAAGACTTTGACCTTTGGGTATCAAGAATGCCTGAACTGCAATCATATTCATGTGGCGATACAGCAGTTTCTCACTTTGAATATCAATCCACGGTCTGCGCGGATCGCCGCGAAACATCGGTGCTGGATTTGTAAAGTACATGGTATCATGAGGGCCGTCTTCACAAAATGTGACAATGGTAGACAGGCTTGCGCCACGCCGGCCAGCTCGACCTGCACGCTGCTGATAGTTTTCGCGCATCGGGGGGATGTTGCGCAGTCCCACCGCAACAAGGGAGCCGATGTCAATACCGACTTCCATCGTTGTAGTGCTGCTCAGAATATCAACAGGCGGTTCATCTTTTTTCAGCAAATCCTGAAAGCGCATCTCATATTGCTCTGTCCGTGACCACATATCGTCACGCTGGTCTTTATATGATAATTGAGCTGTGTGTTCCTCAGTGTCGATAACTCGAATTGCATCACCTGCTAACGCATCGGAAACGGGTTTTCTCCAGAACCCCATTGCGCTGTATCCCTGATCGCTTACCTTTTCCAGCTGGTTGCTTCCACAAGTCGGACATTTCCCGTGAACGGGGAATGCAGTCAATTCAGAACACTGCTTGCACCTCAGCCATTCGTGTTCTAAGCCAAACTTTGGTACAACACGAGAAAGCTCTATGTAATAGCGGCTTTCATTGCTATCAAGAAATACGGTAAAAGAACTGGTGAACCACTTAAAAATCAGTTCCCATACTGTTGGAGTATTAGCCCGAAAAGGGGAACTGGAGCAATACGTATTTAGGAAGCTGTTATATTTACACTAATGAGGGTGTTGAGAGATGGCTTAAAAAGAATACCAAAGGAAGTGCCTATGGGCCATAACCTGTAAATATGGATTGTTATGTAAAATCCTAGACAACCAAATGGTAAATTGTCAAAGGGGCAGGCTTTGAACCTGCCCCTGCATTCATTAAGCCGTAATTTTTTTATTATGGCTTCACGGAACTCCCGTGCCCTCGGCATGTCGGAGTACATCAGTGGTTTTATTACCACTTCCCGGTTGATGAGAAGTGTTTCCCGGTTATCAGTGTACTCCTTGCCTGTGGCCGGGTTCACTGAAACCTTCGGGATTTTGGCAACGATGGTTGAACTGCTGAAATCCTCTTTATGAGAAGTCATCAGCTTTATCCCTATAATCTGGAAATATTCTAGCTTACAGGTATTAACGGTGACATGTAAAAACCGGCTCTGTATGAGTCGGTTACTTTTTTGCGAGAGAATATTGGGTTCATGTCCTGCTCATTCCCTTGCTACACCAATACTTTTTTCAAGATGAAGGATTTTTATCTTCTTCCATCGAATAGAAAGATACCTTAACTAGGGGACGATACATTGGATATCTTGCAAATCCGTGATAAAATACTTAAAGGTGAATGGGTTTTAAGCCGTCACGCCAGAATAAGGGCAGGACAGCGATGCATAAGAGATTTTGATTTAGTCATCGCCATAGCGAATGGAGAGATTATTGAAGATTACCCTGAAGACCAGCGTGGCCACAGTTGTCTTGTGTTAGGCCACACTAAAGAAGGTCAGCCGGTACACTCCGTTTGTGCTTTTGACCCTTCAGGCACCCTTGTTATAATAACCGCATATTTTCCCGAGCCTCCCAAGTGGAAGGATCCTAAAACACGCGGGGTGAATTGACAAAATGATTAAAAAGTGTTTCTTGTGCGGCGGTAAAACGACTAAAAAATTGATTACAGCTGAAAACTGGTGGGGTAGTGATTTGACATTGATAGAGAACGTTCCCTCTTGGGTTTGCGATAATTGTGGCGAGCAATATTTTGAGCCCGAAGTGTGTGAAGAACTGGATCGTTTACGCAAGACTCCACCTGCCAATAAAAAATTAATTCAAATTCCTGTTTACAACTTTCCAAAAACAGGACACCCATATTGAAGAAAGCCGGTTTAAGCCCGGCTTTTTCGTTTTATATTAGCCTTTTATAGAGGAAATCGCCCCTTATAAGCTCACTACTGGTAAGTCCAGTTTTATTGTGAGCCATATTCTGCATAAAGATCGCTTCTCAAAGAAAGAGCCAATCTTCTTAGCGTAAATAATGTACTTTCCAATTGAGAGATAGAATTTTTTAACTCTTCTTTAGTTTCAGAGTGCCCTTCTAGCGCAAATTCAAACATCTCTTTCTGTGCAACCAAATGCTTGATATTTTCATCAATGCTCATTACATGAAAATCATTCGCAAGAGGTAATAAAGTATCCGCAATCGTCTGGTTGCATACAGGACAAATACCATTCATAATTTCAGAACCTATGTCCGACCCAAGTTTCCTTAGTCTTGCAGCATCTTTATTATTAGCTATATCAATCTTGATGGTATCCAGATTCTCTCTAAGACTTTTAATACTTGCATCTTCTAAATTTAGTTTTATTCTAGCTTCATAAATTGCATTAGCAATTAAGTCAATCTGTTTTTCTGTTTCCTGAAGCTCAATTTGCAACTCGTCAAAATTATCAATAACTCTAGGCTTTAGCGCAGAAAGGCGTCCTAATTCATCTTTCAAATCTGAAAGATGAATGTTAATATCCTGCCCATTGACATAAAATATAGAAACCTTTGCCGACACATTCTCTTTTAAAATCCTTGGTGAATTTGGCAAATTAGAAACATTACATTGAGCAGACCTTCCATCAACGCCTACGGCTTCTACAACATCATTCCAAGCCCTTTCAATTTGATTTTTTTCATCTGTTAAGTCAATCTTTTTCTTTCCGTTTTCAATAGTATCTAGATTAAGTATATATTCAATAGTGCGTTGTTTAGCCTCCTTAATACCTAGATTAGGCATTCCAGAAACAATATCTGCCCATCCTCGCTTTTGCTCAATAAACATACTTGAAAAAAGCAACTGTAAATACAGTTTACTTTCTGAGTCATTATAGGTATTAACATATGGTAAGTCTAATCCTAAATAACGCTCCAAAAACGTGTGAAATCCCTTTTCTCTAGTTGCAGAATAAGGCATATGTACATACATATCTTCATAATCTACAGAGCCCTTTTCAACAGATTCGAGTCTGTCGTAATATACAGTAACCAAACGCGAATCTCTATTCTCCATTTTTGCAGTACGATGCAAAGTAACGATATCTACTGCATTGTATACTTCCAAGTATACTTCAGATTCAAGAGTATTAAAGGGCTTCCCATTGTATTCTATAGAATTCTTATATACAGAAGTTAGAACTTTTTCGCCTTTGCCACCAATTATTTCTTCAAAGCCAAGGGCATAGTATATTCCTTCAATTACTGAACTCTTTCCACATGTATTATCATCACTTGCAATAAAATTAAGTCCTTTTGTGAAGGTATGATCAAATCCAAAATCTTGTTCAGCAGTTCGTATTGTAATTTTCAGTCTATTGATTTGAAGCATTTGCATACCTCCACGTAGACATTAGGTCTTTTATTTTTGCCTCTGTAAGTTTATTCGAAAGCCGATTAAGTAGATTCTTTTCTCGTGCCATCATATCAGTATCTTTGTCAATCTCTCTAACAAAATTTTTCCCTTTAGCCGTTAAGCGATAGAGTCCATTTGCCTGCTGTGTAAACATCCTGTCTGCCAAGGCATAATTTACAGCTCTGTTTACTGCAGGATCAAAGCGAATAAGTGTATATTCGTAGATTATATTGTTTGCAAAGTCAATGAGCATTTTCATATCATCTTCAGATGCTAAAGCTAACGCAATCATATGTAATTTCAGGATCGAACACCCTCCACGACCACAGCACTTTGCTAAAATTAAACATAGCTGTGCAACCTTATAACTAATTCGGTAATTATAAGGAACTGCTTCAGGCCTATCAGTGAATAAAACTTTATCAACCGCATCAAACAGCTTATCCATATAAATCACCCACTTCTGAACTCCATTGGACAATCCGCTAACCATGCACCTACCATATCATGTTTTAATTCCATTATTGAAGATGAAGTGAAATACTTACTAAATTCATAGCTTAACTTTTGTTCGAATTCACTCAAAATCTCCATAAAGATGTTTATATTAAGTGAACGATCTTGATTCATTTTTGTTTTTATACTAACCTCTCTTTTGCATGCTTGCTCTAGTGTATATATGTGCTCGTATATTTCTGGAAAATCAGCCTGTAACATACGCAAGACCTCAATACCCTTAATGTAATATGTAACATATGCCCCAACTACATCATTAAAGTCTTCATCGTTATCATTCAATGGATTCATTACAGCCTTGATTTTGCGTTGTATATTATGTACTTTTTCAGAGGGACATTTATCCCAAGGTATAGTATCAAAACTTTTGGCAACAACGTTCAGCTTTGTATCTGTTATAGTCTCCCGTATGATTTTAGAAATTTCAACCTTAAAATCTTCAGCAACTTTAATTGCAATCAAAAAATCATCATGCAAATGATCATATTCTTGTGGTTTGCTGGATTTTCCCTTAAGAATCTCATTTCGTTTTGCTATAGCATGCTGCAATATTCGGCTATCTTTATAGAATGGTATTACAAAATGCCACTGCTTAATTATGGGAACTCCGAGGTTGTGCAATCTTTGCTTATTTTCCTGATCTATCAATTTGTTGATATCTTTTGTTAATTTATTTCGCTGATGCTCATACAACTCATCATCATTATAATCACGTTCAGGATAATAACATTGATATACGATGCCCGTTTGAGTATAACCTTCAATGCCAGCATCACCTCCATATGTAGCCGGTATTTTCTGATAGTTATCACTTTGGTAACGCATTCGATAACATGCGTCACATAATTCTTCCCAAGCATCTCCGCTAAGAGGAGTCTTTATAAAATCCAAAATCATGCTTTAACTACCTCCAAATACCCAAGGGAATTGTGTTTGTCAAATCCGGCTCATCTGTTAAGCATTTAATATCAATAATCATTTCTATCCCGTCTGAGATTAACTGAATTTTAGCTAAATCTAATGGTCGATAAATTCTCAATAATATAACTTCCTTATCTATAAATAATAGCCTTTGGCCAATATATAAACACGGCCCACCATACACATTAATACCTCCTGTAATGCTATCACCCATAAATTTACATAAATTAATTCATCCTTGATTTTTCAGCAATATGTGTGAGTGCAGCGCATTCGGCATTCAGTCGTTGTAACGCGGGAAACCCTTGCCACGGCGGACACCCGGTAAGAAGATGCAGCGGCTGGCCTTTAATAGGTCCGCGTTATGTTATATCGCATCTTTTTACCTCACTTTCTTTGAACAATTTACTTTTTTCGACCATCTTTCGGTTTATCAGAGTTAACAGGTATGGCCCACGAACGGCCAAAACGTATGACATCCGGTATTTTGCCTTTCGAACAAAGAAGCTGGACTTGCCGAGATGTAATGTTCCATTTGGCAGCAGCTTCTTTTACGGTCATATATTCCATTGGTTTGTTCCTCATGCGCAAAAATATACGTTTATTATATCGCATTCGCGATATATATCAAGATATTCATTCCATATTTAGCCTTAATTTGTTCTCCCTATTACGCCGCCTAAAAAGAACACTGACAGCACCTGTATCATTCCAAAACCGCCTTTGAAAAAGATCAGTATTTTTGACCAGCACGTCATCATAGTTATTATTCTTTTTTGTATGGGGCATCCATGTAAAGGTTTTTGCAGCAAGGATTTTTAATTGCTTCATTAAATATAGTTCGTATTCATTCTTACTGCAATTGTTTTTCCGAACCTACACGCATGTAAAATGCAACTCTTATCGGGTGAAAGTCTATATCGCCGTTATCAGCGATTATCAGCTTAACACCATGGCGCTCCATCTTATTCATGCACTCGATGGTCTTATGTGTAATACGTCCGATTCGGCAGGTGCTTTTTGCCAGTGCGATGTCCATTTGTTTAGCTTTCGCCGCTTTCATAACTTCTTTTAATCCCTTGCGGTTATAATTCAGGCCGCTTCCATGCTCGGCAGTAATACCGACAATCTCCCAACCCTGTTCCTTTGCAAAATCGGTCAGCTTGTCCCGCTGGTCTGATAAGGAATTTTCATCCTGCGATCCTGTCCGGCAGTATATCCATACACGCTCCGGACGGTTTTGTATCTTTTGCTCTGTCTTACTCATAGGCTTACGCTCCTTTATATATATCCCACTCTTTATTGCAGGACATAATAATCTTTAAAGTTTCAATTGTTCACCTTTGTGGCGCTCACTGCAGTCCCTGTTCTATCTCAAAACCACCTTTAAAGGTGACCTGTATTTTAGTCTCGGAGATGACCTTGACATTTTCGATGAGCCGCCTGACCAGGACGTCGTCATATTCGGCGAGGGAAAAGTCCGCGTTATCAAGGATTCTGAAGATCTCGACCATTCTTAAATTGTTGTTTTGTTCGATCATCTGCCGTTGCTCCTGCTTTTTAAGAGTTTCTTGCAGTTTTTTGATCTCATCGGATATTTCTTTGAACTTATCGTCGAAGTAATCGGCGCCGGCGTTGGATTTAACACTGACTTGCACCAGGTCAAGCATCACCGCGTTTAATTCGTCAATACGCTTTTTAATAGCGAAGGTGTCCACCTGATCGGCCTTGCCGGTCAGTGCCAGGCGAAGGCTGTCCTTTAAAGTTCCCACGAATTCGTCTTTGGCTTCCCCCATCAGGGTAATGGCCCTCATGATGGCGTCTTGCAGTTTATATTCCTCCACGGTGGGGGAATCCTTGCAATACTTTTTGCCGTATTCCAGCCGGTTGACGCAGCGCCACACGATTCTCTTATTACCGTTCCTCGCCCAGGTGACCCGTCTGTAGGCGGTGGCGCAGCGGCCGCAGATAAGCAGTTCGGTCAGCGCGTATTTGCCGCTGTATTTGCCATGCTCGGTGATCGCGTTTTTCTCCGATACCTTTCGCTTGTTGCCGCGCCTGGCGATTTCCTCTTGAACCCGGTTGAACAGCTCCTTGGAAATGATGGCCTCATGGTTGCCGGTCACGTAATATTGGGGCAGCTCGCCATTGTTTTTCTTGATCTTTTTGGTCAGGAAATCCACCACATAGGTCTTTTGCAGCAGGGCGTCACCGATGTACTTTTCGTTTCTGATTATGTTTCTTATGACCGCCGGCGACCAGATCGGCTTGCCGGTGGAAGACATGACGCCGTCTTGCTCAAGTTCCTTTTTTATTTTGTTAATACTGTGGCCGTTAAGATATTGACTGAATATGCGCCTGACGATTTCCGCCTCTTCCGGAACGACGCGGGGTTTTCCATCCTCGCCCTTTTCATAGCCCAGGATTCTTGCGTATTGAAAGGAGACTTTGCCGCTTTTGAAGCTCTTTCGCTTGCCCCAGGTCACGTTATGGCTGATGGACTCGCTTTCGGCCTGGGCGAAGCTTCCCAGCATGCTGATGCTCATCTCGCTGGCCATCTGCATGGTATTGATGCCTTCCTTTTCGAAGATGATGGGGATGCCGCGCTCTTTGAGCATGCGGATATAGGTGAGGCAGTCCAGGGTGTTGCGGGAAAACCTCGAGATGGACTTGGTCAGCACCAGGTCGATTTTGCCCTTTTCGCACAGCTTCATGAGCTTGATAAACTCGGTGCGCTTCTTGGCGCTGACTCCGGTGATGCCTTCGTCGGCGAAAATTCCGGCCAGCCTCCACTCCGGATTTTGGGCGATCTTGTCAGTGTAGTAGTCAATCTGCGCCTGGTAGCTGGATTGCTGTTCTTCCTGGTCGGTGCTGACCCGGCAGTAAGCGGCGACCCTTAATTGCCTGGGTTTGTCCATTGTCGTCGCCGCCATGGGATTGGCGGGAATGATGGATACCGTTTTTGGGGCTAGCATGCTTTACTCCTTTCCCTCATTGTTTAAACGAGACATTGTTTTTTGATTGATAAAACGCACATGGATGGTGCCGTCTTTGGCGATGGACGCCTTTTCCACGGTTCGGGTGAACAGCTCTATGTCAAACTCCGTTAAAGGGTCTTGCCTATCAAATTCCCTTGCGAGTATTTCCGTCAGGTATTGCGTATCGCCCTCGGCGCAGTTGGCGTACTTTTCGGCGGCGCAGCCCATGATTAACGCCTTGACGTAATCTTCATTTAAGTCTTTTTTATCCAGCTCCCGGTTGATTTCGTTGTTCAGCTTGGTGACTTCCAGCGTGTGAACATTGGAGGGGGTCTTTTCCATTTCAAGCTCGGCGGGATCGGCAATCACCCTGTTCATCATTGCTGTGAGGCCGTCTTGAAGCCAGGCGTCGGTGATGCGGATTTCCGTTTTACAGTCTTGATTTTTACAATGCCATTTTCCTCCGTACCGGTTGTCCAGCCTTCTGCCGTAGCCGCTCCCGCATTCGTGGCAGCTTAATCTATTTTTCATCGCCGCCGCCAGGGGCGAAGGGGGAACGGCCCGCCTGGTGTATTTTACGGCTTTAATGGCATGGGCCTGCTGGAATTCCGCTTCGGAGACCAGTTGGGGATAACCGTCCGCACCCATGTATTTTGGGGTGTCCAAGATCCGTTTGACCATGGATTTGTTCCATACGAAGGACTTCTCCCGGTAAGGCACTCCTTGGGCTGTCAGAAGGTCGGCCAGGGCTTGACAGGAAAGGCTTTCACGCAGGTACTTCTGAAAAATCATCCGCACGGCTTCCGCTTCCTGTTCATGGGGGACGGTTTCTCCATTGCATATTTTGTATCCGAAGGGGATATACCTGTGTTTTTGCATGGCCTTATCTCACACTCCTTTGGATCGATTCAGCCAGTTCCAAACCTCCTGTCAGCCGGAATTTAATTTTATCCTGGGATTCCACCATGATGCTATCCACGATGCTGTGGAAGAGCGGCTCGTCCAGGTCCGCCAGAACAGGCGGGCCGTCCTCGATGACGGCGACAAGGTCTTTCACGGCGGCAATGGTCTTGTCGTCCTCATCCTGTTCCAGCAGCTTTCTGCGCGTGGAGCGCAGGCTGTTGATTTTCCGGTTGATTTCGTTAGTTTGCTCCATAAAAATATCAGAACCCATATACCCTTTCGACCTTAGTCTATTGAGTATCAGGTTCTGATCGGTTAGTTCGGCAAGCTCTTTATTGATTTCACTGACTTTGATGTTGCTCATGGTACTTCGGGATTTCAGGGCCAGCAACTGGTCGAGGAGGGGAGCCAGGATGTATCGGCGGTTTGGCTTAAGCTTGTTGTACATTCTTATGAATGCCCTTGTAAAATTCCGGTTCCTCGATCCGCTTGATGCCGCATCGGTCCTTACCTTGGTCATGGCTGCGGCAGACCCAATAGGTTTTGCCGTTGCATACCTTTCGCTTGAAGGTGTGGCCGCATTCGCCGCACCGGATCTTGCGGCTGAGTGGATATTGCCGGCTTGTTTGCTGAAACAGGTGTATAGTCTTTCTTTTTTCGAGCAGCAGTTTCACTTGCTCGAAGTCAGAGCGGCTGACAATGGCCTCATGGGAGTTGTGGATGTAATACCGGTCTTTTTGCCCTTTGTTTCTTATTAATTTAAAAGGCAGGGTGTCTGTGGTGAATTTTTTCTGCAGCAGGGTATCCCCGATGTACCGCTCGTTGGTCAGGATGTAGAACACACCATCATAATACCATTTGGTGCCGCCGTCCTTTTTGGGAACCTTGTCCTTCGTCAACTCGGCGGCGATTTCGTCAATGCCTTTTCCCGCCAGGTAGCTCGCAAAGATTCTTCTGACCACTTCGGCCTCGTCTTCACGAATCATCAATTCCCTATTTACAAACCTGTATCCGCACGGTACGGAGGGGTTGACGTATGTGCCTTTGCGCATGCGCCCCCGGCATCCCAATTTCATGTTGCTGGAGATGGACATCGATTCTTCCTGGGCCGCCGAGCTGAAAAAGCTGACCATCATCTCGCTGGTGATTTTGCCGGTGTTGATCCGCTCTTTTTCAAACTCCACCTCCACGCCAAGGATTTTCAGCTCCCGCAGGGTTTGGAGGCAATCCTTTGTGTTTCTGGCGAATCTGGAGATGGATTTGGTGAGTATCCGGTCTATTTTCCCCTTCCGGCAGTCCTTCAGCATCCTTTGGAAATCCTCCCGCTTGTCGGCGCGGGTGCCTGTCAGTCCCTCGTCAGCGTAGACGTCCACAAATTCCCATTCCTCGTTGCCTTTGATCAGCTCCGTGTAGTGGTTCACCTGGGCGATAAAGGAGTTCAGCTGATCCTCGGAGTCGCTGCTGACTCTGGCATAGGCGCATACCCGCAGCTTGTTTGTTTCGAGGGAGGCGATGGGGGTGATAACCTTGACTTCCGCCATAAAAGCTACTCCTTTCTTTGTTATTCAACCACAGACACTACCACACAAGCCGGCACATAGCAAGCAATACAGGCGTTAAATCGCCTTGCGCAAAGGCTTGTATTTTTCGGCGTTATACCTGTCGGCAATCTCGAATTCCCCATCGGTGATCAGCCCTTGTCCCAGGAGCTTTTTTAAAAAGGCCAGGGCCATTCTATACTTCACTTCATTGGCTATTTGCGTCTGTGACATGGTTTTTCCCTCCTTATAAAGCCAGCGTGTTGATGATGTGCGAGCAGATTTCATCAGGCATTTTTGTCGTGATTTTGCCCTCCAGCGGGGAATAGACCTCAATGCCCCGCCGGTTCAGCCGATGAATAAACTCCTTGGTTTTCATGGCGTCCCTGCCCAGGCGTGAGAGGCTGACAATGAGCAAGACATCCATTTTCCCCGTTGCCGCGGCCTCGCTTACTTCGGCCAGGCCGTTTCTGTCAAAGCGCAGACCACTGTCGGTGTCCTGGGAGGCTCCGGCCACCTCAAATCCCATCTGCTCGGCATAGTCGGCAAGTTCTTTTTGCTGCCCTTTGAGACGGCCGCGCTCGTCATCCGGGGCGTCGATGCGGCAGTACAGCCACGCACGCTTGCTTTGATTGACCATTTTCATCCCTCCTGTAATCAGTTAATGTTTGATGTCAAAAGGATGCGGCAGGGCTTTCACGGCTCTGCCGCATAGTTTTTGATATCAAAAGCGGGCGGTCGCGCTTGTTCTTCATGTTGGCTTGTGCTTAATTCGACACTACTCCCCAAGCACCAATGGCAGAAGCTTAAACTATCCGTGGTCAGCGGATATCACAGGAATTCCACCTCCCCCCCAGCGGACGGGCCGCACTCTGGGACCAAACCTCGACTATGCGGGAGTATCATGATAGGCCGTTCAGGTCAACGCGACACAGTCCACCACAGACTGTTTTATGGCCAGGCATTTCTCGCTCGTCACCTTTGATGCCATCGTTTTTACAGATCGCTCCGGCCGATCCACAGGCGGTCTACGCGTGCTTGCCAATGTCGCTTTCCGTTTCGCGGCTGAACGGCTAACGTATTTAAGCTGCTGGATATGGACGACTCAGGCCGACTTTTTTCAAAGAGCGGCGGGGGAATAAAAAAACACGCTTTCTGATTTCAGATAAGCGTGTTCCAATTGCTTTTTTTAGTTGGTTTTGTTTAATCCATGGAAATGCCGGGAATTTTTTGCTCGTCCTCCGGATCGTTCGTGCTCTCCTGCGTGAGGACATCAAATTGTTGGATGATGTCGGAGCAATAGTCTTTCAACTTTGGGATGTCGATGGTTATGGTTTCCCATAAGCTTTCCACGTCAATTTTACCATAGCTGTGAGCGACCACATTACGCAACGCCTTAATCTGCGTCCAAGGCATTCCAGTGTAGGTTTGTTTAAAATCATTGGTGAGATGCGTGGTCAATTCTCCAATTTGCATGACACATAGCGCTGTGGCATTCCTATATACGGAATCTTGCGCGAATACCGTGTAATCTTTTCCGAACCGCCGAATGGCTTCTTCTATCTCACGGCAATAGGAAATGATACGGCGGAGCACGTCGGCGTTCCGGTTATCCGCCATATAGAAGCACCTCTTCTTTCCGTATCTTATGGAGAAAGTCATCTTCCAGGCTGCCTGTTGTCAGAACGTCCACTTTCGTCTGCAGGGCTTCTTCAATTTCCGTATACAACCCGCACAGAGCAAACATCCCTTTAAGGGACCCTTTATCCACGCGCAAATCTATATCGCTGTTTTCAGTTACATCTCCACGGACGTAAGAGCCAAACAGATACACGCGTTCCACCCCATATTTTCGGGCGATTGGTTCTACAACAGTTTTGATTTCTTCTATCGTATACTTTTTCGCCGCCATGCTCTCGCCTCCTTGAAATATGTTTAAAATACTTTATGATTTATTATATCACAGCAGTTTTTATAATCTACTTGAAACTGGAAATAAAAAGGTCCGCGGGTCCATAAATTTGCAGACTCACTGTTTGGACTTGTTACCTCCAAATAAAGTTTGATATAAATCGCTTTCTTTTGAATAGATTTTCCAAAACAAAGTTTGATAGTTTTTCCATTTGCACTTTCAGCACCACCTTTCAGATTGGATTAGTCTGGGTCAACCATTAGTGCTAAAAATAAAGTTTGATACAAATCACCACCTATTCGACAATATACAAAAAAGCAACCGGCATCAGCCGATTGCTCTTTGCTATGTGGATATTCATTTTTGTAATTGCTCAATATAGTCACGGGTAAAGACTTCTAACGGGATAAACAGCTTGTGCGAAATTGAAGCCTTGACTTGAATCTGCGGCAGGAGAAGATTCCTCCCTGAATCATAAAGCTCTTTTACCGCCCACTGAATCTTTCTCTTGCGCCATTCCTCGTCGGTTTCCAATGCCTCATCCAAATACGCCTGTGTCTTTGGTAGATAGCCTTTAGCCAGATTTTTGTAGAGATTATTGAGCCCGCCGTATTTTTCCACAGACCTTCGGTTAATCCAAACGGGGCGTCCCGGTAAACTTTTCAAATAAGCAACGGCGGCACGGGCTTTCTCCAAACTATCGTCATCGTTGTTAGCCCAATTACGCACCGTATACCGTTTAGACTTAGGCGCGTTGGCCTCATACCAATCCACATCGTTTTCTCGCAGCCATTTGTAAATTCCAGGGTAACGCTTAATCAAAAAACTGCGGGATGAATCCGGGTTGTCTTTCATGACCTGCAACCATTGCGCCCGATAGTAGTCTTTCGATGTTGGCTTTGGAGCAGGTTCCGGCACAGTTTTCCGTTCATAGTAGATATATGGCTTTTTCTTCGGTAATTGATCTGCCGGAAAGAAACCCAGTTCAACACCCAATCGCTTTACTGTTAGAAAACCACAGTGTAGTTTTTCTGTGATGTGCATAATGGTAGCGCCGGATTTCATCATCTTCTTGAACGTATCCATCCACAACCACCCGTAGTCCATCGCATCAATTTGGTCGGAATATTGTTTGCTTTTAGGTCTTTCACGGCTTCGTCTGTATGCAAACCCGCAGTGAGGACAGGTGAATGTTGCCTGGTGGCGGGAAGCAAACTGCACCAGAGGCGACAGTTCAGAAATCACATCTTTCAAATAGTACGGGCAAACCGGATTTCTGCATGGCCACGGGCCTGCTCCATAGGGATGCGCCACGCCATGTTGCTTTGTAAAGAAATCTTCGGCGGACCCGGCCAAAAATCGCATCAGCAAAAGATAATAGACCGGATAGAGCAGAGAATTTCGTTTATGCATAACGCGCTCTGACCACGGAACCACTCCTTGTGAACGAACCTCCAAAAGCTCTAAAAGCTCTTGCCCATAAAACTCACAAATCTCCTTGTCGAGCAATTGGCTTTTCATCTTGCGCCCGCTTAAACTGCGATACCCTTTCACCTGAAGCAATTGGTCATAAATTTCCATTGTCGATTCTGAAAACGGCAAAGCTGGTAAGCCATAATTCCGCTTTGTGCTTCACTTTTCAGTAATTCCAGCACTTGAAGTCCGCGCTCTTTGGAAAGAAATGGCTTCAAGAACGGATAAATCGTATTGCGGGTTGCAAAATATTCCGCCGTTAAGCCCGTCTCTGACGGAATCCGCAGGGCTACTTTGCCGAGAGATTGCGGCAGATACAAATTGGCGCTGATCTTTTTGCCCCATATTGTTTTGGCGGTGCTGACAAAGGCCGGATTGCCGCTTCTGTTATGGTATCGGCACAGAACACTGTAAAATATCTCGTCAGGATACGGCGTTGGGAAAAAGCCCAGCGGGGATTCGTCAAAACTCATCCGCTGATTCCGCGACGAATCCTGACTTTTTCAGATTTTCATACGGCGATTCCCCGGCGGCTTTTCTTAAATCATCATCCTGCTCATCAATATCGGTCGGATTCTTTTCTGTTTCCATATTCAGGGCGATTTTGAATGCCTTTTTGACAACGGCGGCAAGAGGTTGGCCTGACACGGATTTTCCGATGGCTTTCTTTACAGCGGAACGGGCAACTTTTGAGGATATATCCATTTCGAGAAGTTTCAGCACCGCCTGTTCTGTGAGCGACAGTATTTCATTTTGCCCCAAAGGAATATCGCCGCCGGCTATCCTTCCGGACTGAGCGGCAAGGTAATCCTCCACATTGACGGGCTTGATGTCCTCATACATCAGCAGTTTTTTCATATTGCCGGAACGGAGCGCGTCGAGCATGGGCTTTACCAACCGCAGCTTTTCCGCCGCGACTTCTTTGATGGTTTGGGCGGTTATCGTTTCCGTCCCGTCGGCAATCGCTTTCATCTGCGCCATCGCGTAGAGCTTTACCGCAATGTCGATAATGCCCTGGCTTTCATCATAGAGTATATCTTTCAACTCGGCAGTCAGTGGGGTTTGATTCCGCGTCCACTGGTTTTTCCACATTGCCCGGAGCATAATCTCCCATGAAAGGTCGTTTTTCATCCTATCCCACAGCAAATCACCCTGTCCGCTGCCGCGCCGCGCCTGCCGGAACTCGCTCTGCAAAACCGACATGGCCTTTGTGGTTCCAATCAGCACGACGGGGACGCCGATCGTGTTGACCAACGTAACGAAGAAATTCAGCATTTTGTCCGAGCCGCCGCTTTTCGCTTGGCTGAGGTGCTGGATTTCATCAATCACAAGCAGCCCAAGACAATGCGTTGTGGCGATTTGCGCCATGCGGGGGAGCGCGGCGTCCACCGTCATGCGGTCAGAGGAAAACTTTTTGGAATAGCTCGTACCCAAAATGCGGTCAACATAGGCGAAGAAGCTCAGGCACAGCCCCTTTAACGAGCCGTCAAACGGGCAGTCGATTTTCGCCCATACCAACTGCGTTAAAAACAGCGGTTCCCCTTTGTACTGCGTGTGCAGGATTTGTTGAGGATAGAGCGATAAAACCTTTTCCATCGCCGTCGTTTTGCCTACGCCGGACATCCCGATAACGGTAAAGCCGGAAGCGGTAGAGTTCATGCTGTAAACAGCGTTCAGGCCGGATTTTTTCCGAATGGCAGCCGCGCCCTGCGCCAGCCTTGCCGCATAATCGGGCGTAATGGGATTTTTTGAGATATAGCCCTGACGTATCGCCCGTGAAATCCTCTGTTCAATGTCGATATGGGTATCAAGAGGTTGGAAATACCGAAACAGTCTGCCGATACAATGGAAGCGGTACTGCGCGTCAAATTCCCGTTCGCCCTCGTTGTATCCGGGGTCAACCGTCAGAAGCTTCGCCGCCTCATAGCTTGAATAAATGGGCGGCAGCGCCTCTATCAATGGATTTCCCTTGTATTCCTCAATGATCTGCGGCAGGTAACAGGCTTTGCCCGGTTCATTTTTCATTCAGCCGTTCCTCCAATTGCTTTTGAATCATGGCGAGCGTGGGAGAGATGGCCGCAGGTTTTTCTTGCGGTTCAGGCTTGGCGGTCTGCGGCACATCGTCATCGCCAAGAGAAAAGGCTTCATCCCTACGGTTGCGCTCTTTTTCGGCGCGCCTGTTTTCACGGATGTTTTTGGTTCTGGCGAGTTTGGATTTCGGGACAGCCGTCTGCCGCGCCATTTCCTCCGCTTCCGCGATAACGCTGTCTATCGCTGCGGACAAGTCCGCTTTGGTCGCCATTTCCTTTGCAGCGTTTTGGCGGCGCAGCAGCTTTTCGGATTCCTGCAAATAGCGGATTTCGTCCAAACACATATCCACGTATTTATCCTGCCACTCGGCCAAAAAGCATCTGTCAAAGGACCCGTCCGGCTCCCGCACATAAATGGCGCTCATATTTCGCGGGTCGAAGGAAACATCAACCTTGTAGCTGCCCTTTGCCCGTGCCGTTTCAAACCAATGCTCCACGGCGGCGCGTTCGCACAGATAATACAAACCTTTGAAGCGAATACCTTTTGCCGTTACGGAAGCCGTTCCCGTCGGCATCAGGCACAGCTTGACGGTTTCCTCCGGGAACGAGCGCAACGCGCCGGAGCAATGGACGATACCCCAATTCCAAAGTTTAATGGGAATCGGTTCCACATTGTCCGCAATCATATCCGCCGTGCGCTCATAGCCATCTAAAAAATGATGGTTGTTGTGTTGGAGTACGCACTGTATCAGGATTTTGGTAAGCTGCTGAATGTCCAGTTTCGCGTCAAGCCGGTAATCTCTGCCGCCGCGCTCCGACATATCCGGCTTGACATGGCCGGGCAGGAACGCCACCGCCCTGGTGTTGACGGTTCGGAAATACTGCTCTACAATGCCTTTCATGTCGGCGCGGTAGGGCGGCGCGTTTTCCACCCGCACGTTCAGGGCGTTTATGAGAGTCTCCACGGATTTGCTCTCCATCTCGCCCCGGTCGCCCAATATCGCGTTTGGAACATGGCGGCACGGCCATTCGCCATCGGTGATCTCAACGCCGTATTCCGCGCAATATTTCACCTTGTCGGAAGCGGCGTTGGCAATCGCCATCATAGCTCCCGCCCACGAGGGGCCTTCCAAGCCCACATACATCCCCGCGACCATGCGGCTGAATGTGTCGATGACAAAGTAGATGACCGGGCGGCCGATGATGTCGGCGCGGTTGAAACGCGAAACCAGATAAATATCGCCTATGGTCGCGTCAATCTGATATTTTGCGCCCGGCCCCATGATTCCGTAATCGGATTTGCCCAAAATCGCCCTGTGGTCAAGGGCATATTTCGCTTCGCCCTTGCGTTTGGAGATTTTCTCTTGCGTATCGTGCTTTTTCCCGTACCAATAACGGAACTGCCCGATTGTGGGAATCTCATTTTCAGGCAGAAGCTCGGCTTTCGCCGTGCCGTCCGGCTGCGTTACGAATTTCGTGTAATGCTCCTTAATCATCAGGTCGTATGCGTCTTTCAGCGTATACCCGTTTCGGTTGTGATAATATTTTTTGATAGCCTGCTCAAATATCCGTTTGGTTTCTTCATCCACGTTCTTGCCGGAGCTTTCGCCGTATTTGCGGGGGCGACCTCGCTTTGAATCGCCGGAATTGCGGTCTTTCCCGCTGCCGCCGCAATTTTGATAGTTGGGAAGAAAAGCGTTTTTGGTTTTCCCGTTCTTCCAAAACAGCTTCAAATAGCGATGGAACGTGGTCATTGTTTTGCCTGTGTTCTGAACCGCTTTTTCGATTATTGCGCCGCGCTCTTTTTTATGAAAGATTGCAGGCTCGGCAAGTACAATATCTTTCATCAATTCCCAGAGGCTATCACGGAAATCCTTTTCTTTGTCGCTCAGATAATCTTCGGACACAACAGGTAAAAACGGATCAGCGTCTTGAAACGTTAATAGCCCTTGGCTAAGTTGGCTTTGCAATTCCGTATAGTCAACCCAATATGGCATGGCTACCGTATCCATGTCAAAAAGGCAAATGCTTTTCGGATTGCCGGAAATCCAAAGTATGCGGATAAGGTGACCACTTTCCGTCGATTTAAGAATGCCGTTTATCAACAAATCTCTCATATGCTCCACAACAGCTCACCCGCAATACCCATATTCTCAATTCGCATAACGCTTTCTTCCGATGTACCGTAGCTGAAAAAATTGATACTGCCGTACCATACGATCCGCTGATCCATAATCGCGAATTTCTGATGGATTCGGTCTTTGGTTTTCACGGTAATACCATGTTGTGTAAGCAGTTCTATACACTCCGCGATTTTTGCCCTATCCTTTTCGACATAGTTTTCAGGCGGTTTTGTAACAACTGTAACCTTCGCGTTGGCGGCAGTCATATAATTCAAGGCGGACAATATCCGCCGCTTTGTCACAAATGGGCTGACAATCAAAATTTCAGTTCGAGCCGCCAAAATATCAGCGGAATAAACCGGGAAAAACGTGTGACTGTCAAAAATTGAGTGAACTTCTTCCAACGGTTGCGGCGTTCCCTTTGCCTTGTATCCGATGGCGGCGTAACCTCTCAGACGCTTTTGATACATCTTCTCCAGCATCGCCACATGGACATCTACATAATCGTAAACTTGAACCTCATTCTTGCCTTCATATAAGCGGTGCAGCCGCCCGGCGTACTGTTGGAGCGTCCCTTTCCACGATATAGGCATAGCAAGAAAAAGCGTATCCAAACGCGGCATATCAAACCCTTCGCCTACATATTTCCCAGTGGCAACAAGAACGAAAGATTCGTCTTCAGCAATATCGGCAACGGTTTGCAAGGTTTCTCGGCTTTTCTTTTGGGTTTCGCCGCCTGTTAAAGCAATCACGTTTTTTATGCGTGGCTTCAACTGAGACGCCAAATATTTCACATGCTCGGTGCGTTCGGTGAGGATAATCGGATTCCGCCCTTGTTCCACGGCGGCGGTAACATCCTGTAGGATTAGGCTGTTGCGAAGCTCACTGTTCTGAATATCATTGTAAATATCGGTAATCGTCCACTTGCTCTCGTCCTGATGAGTCGGTTTTTGAAACCTCGTGAAACGCGGAATCACAAAATGTTCAAACGGACGCACTGTAGCCTGTTCCTTCGCGTCCACGCGATAACGGATTTTTCCGCAGTGCATATAAATAATTGGATGATGACCGTCCTGTCGCGTTGGTGTTGCAGTTAGACCATAGACATATTTGGCGTTTGCGGCTTTCAGTATCTGCTCAAAACTGAACGCCGACACATGATGACATTCGTCCACGATGACCATACCGTAATCTCTCACAAGTTCCTTGACCTCATCCCCGGACACTAAAGACTGCATAACCGCCACATCTATGATACCGCTCGGATTATTCTTGCCTCCGCCGATTCGACCGATTACGGTTTTCTTGCGCTTGCGTCCCTTGGGTGTGAGTTCGATTATCGGTTCTTCATTGATTATCAAGAACTCATTCAGTCGCTCTACCCACTGGGACAATAAATTTGTACGGTGTACCAAAATTAGCGTATTCACTTTGCAATCCGCTATTAAACGCGCTCCGATAACGGTTTTCCCAAACGCCGTGGTAGCGGACAAAATGCCATTGTTATGCATCAAAAGCGCGTCCGCAGCCTGTTGCTGTTCGCCGCGCAGCTCACCTTTAAACTCAACGTCAATCTTGCGCCCTCTATTGGTTTCGTCATTGAATTGTATCCTGACGCCGTTATCTTCCAAAAGTTCACAGACCTCGTCTTCCAAACCGCGCGGCAAGCATAAATATTGCTTGGTTTCGTCGGAGCAGGAAATAATCCTTGGCTTATCGAACGTAGAAAGCCGCATAGCCTGCGCTCTGTAAAACTCAGGATTGCGAAATGCCGCCAAGCGTTTCAACGCGTTAAGCGCGGGGCTTGAAATCCCTGACTTCTCAACGTATAACATATTTGCGCGGACAATTTTTACCGTGTCCGGGAAGTCAAATCTCGTTAGCTTTTGTTCCGGTTTCTTGCTTTCCCACGGCTTTTCCTCCTCGGAATCCCGGCGCAAATCACCAAGCTCGCCTGACGGTGACAGTTGCTTAATAAACGACTCTGTTTCTTCCAGCGTATATTTTTTGACGTTGTACAAATAGTTCCACTGGTCAGCATAGGCATTGAAGTTTTCATCCACAAACGCGCTGTTCCCTTGTTCACGAGGTATCTTTTGAAGCGGAAGTGCGATTAAGTTGCCGAATCCGCCCTTTGGCAATGTGTCTTGATTGGGAATCATTCGGTCATACGTTTTGAATGACAACTCATGATGTTTGCTCATAGCATGGGTAATCAGACTGCTGCCAAATTTCCGCGCTGTGCCTGTTGGAATGTTTTCGGCAAAGAACATCCAAAAGTGAATCCCCTTGCCAGAACGGGAACGCTCCACCGCCATGCGTATGCCTTTTTCAGTGCAAGCCTCGCGAATCGCGGTAACATCGCGCCGCAAATCCTCCGGACTGTAATCTTTGCCATCGAAGTCGAACGCCAAAAATCTGCATGTTTCATCAGGAAACATCGGATACACTCCGGCGGTCAGCTGCCCTTTAAGGTGTTTCTCAACTGCGCCCGCATCGTACTTCACAAAATTCTGATTAGGACATTCCCCGCATTTAATCTTACCGCCGCCAGATTTTGGACAAAGTGGCGACCATTCATTATGGCAGGCGGGAACATATCCGGCAGAGCCTTTTTTAGCGTTTTCCCATCGTTTGGCGTAAACATCATCGCGCCCCACGAACAACGACATAAACAGTTCCACTTTTTCGGCTGGCGCACTGTAATTATGAATACCCGTTGGCGGTTCCTGTACAACCTCGTCAATGTGTGTGAACCGTTTGACATGGCATCCGTTGTGTTCGACAATTTCATTCCACATCGCCGCCGGACGTGCCCAAAGCCCGCCATCGCCATACAATGCCCGGTAAACCACCACTTCCTCCAGCGTTTCACTGTGGGTAGCCGTGCCGATAACTTCGTATTCGTTGCCTTTGAAGTGGACGTATTTACCGGGCTTAATATGCATCTCAAAGCATCTCCAAGCATTCTGAAATGAAGGCTTTAATCTTTTTATGCCGTTACCGTAACCGCAACTTTCTTCGCGTTCAGATTAAGCCGCTCATTCAAATCAATATAAATCTCTTTGTCCAAGACAAGCGACTTAAACAGAAGCAGACCGATTCCTTTTCCCAAATGAAATTTGTCTTCGACGATTTGGGCGATTTCAACAATGGAAAATTCATAAGAATAAAATAATTGCCTTATCAAATCTTTTACGTTGCTGAGCGTATCTGATTCAGCTTGTAATTGTAATGCCTCGCGATCTTGCGCTGAATATATCCACTCAATGTTTTTGGCTTTGCGGTAGGATATTTCATTTTCAGTAACGAGTTTCCAATCTACCCCATTCGCAGCCCAATAACGCCGCTCAATTTCAAGTTTTTCCACCGTCCGCGCATTGGTAAGCTCAGATGAAAGTTTGACAGTTCGTGCTTTTAACCCGTGTGTTGTTGTAATCAGAAAGTCGCAAGTCATAACGTATGGGTATCCGCTTGTTCTGTCTGTAGGATAATTGATTCCGGCCTGAGCGGCTGCGTTCATCGCACACTCCAAATCCAAGAGTGGAAACTGCTCCCGAATATCCAGCACACTATCCGCCCAATCCAAAAGGTAAAAGTAGGCAAGCTCATTGTTGGACATCAAATGGTGAACCCGTCTGGTCGTCCTGCCTTTAACTCGTGAAACAATACCTTTGGAAGCAAAGTCTTGTACCCGTATCCAAGGCGTGTAGCCGGGGCCTTCGCCTTGACCCCGGCCTTCACGCAAATATTTTTCGTATACGCCTTGATTCCAGTTACGTGAATGTTTCGCCATGCAATGCCCCTCCAAAACAAGTCCGACATTTCAAACTTTATTTAATTAAATCATTCTTTATTTTTAATGTCAAACTTTATTTTAAATGAACAACTACATGCCAAGTATCTGCCAGATATATAGCGGAGCAGTTAGGGCAAAGAGCAGGCAAGCGAAGAGAATGGCCGGAGCCTCCCACTCAAACTGCCCGTGTTTGCGGTAGTCGAAGTAAGCCATGCCCAGCTTGGCGAAGAAAAACACGGCCAGAATCAGATCGATGGCGGGGAACACCACCTTGTTGACCACGGTTTTGATCTGATCGGACGCGTCGTTCCAGGTGCCCTCGATGGCTCCCGCCACGTCGCCGCTAGGCGCGGCATGGGCGGCCACGCAGAATATGCTTGTCAGGACAAGGGTGACGCCCAAGAGAAGCAGGAGCTTCTTGTTTTTTTTCATGGTTTCTTCCACCTTTCGTGCTTTATTGCTGAAATAAGATCGCAAAGCTGTTTTGGCCTTGCGATCCGCTTCTTTTTCTGATGACAAGGTCAGGGTTTGACCGGCGCGATATGCCAGTCGCTCCAAAGATTCCCGCTGATGATCACCGAGTCGGTGAGGTTCATGCTGAGCATCCCCTGGGGCGTCCAGCAGTCCATCAGATAAGTGTAAGGGGTATAGCTTCCGTCCGGCAGCCAGATGGGGGTGAAGTGGGTGCGCCGGTTATACGTGCTGTACTGGTTCGGGGCGAACTCAAATTTGGCGCTGTAACCGCTGCCGGTTCTGTCCAGCAGACGCCAGTAGGACTGATATTGGAATTCGGGAAAGTAAGTCACGGCGGTCTGCGCGCCTGTCACCGCCGATGATTGGCTGGTGCTGACTTGGGCGGCGATGGTCTGGTTGATGCCGTATCCGCTTTTCATGGTCTTGCCTGCCGCGGTCGGGACCTTGTCATCCGGCTTGACGCTCATGGACGCCGAAAGGCTTGCCGAGTAGGAATTCCAGTCAAACTCCCACCAGCCATGGTCGCACCAATAGCCCGAGCCATCGCCGGTGGAGTGCCACACCCAATACTCTTGCCACCAGGGACGCCACACGCCCCATGTGGCGGAGGTTTTCTGCGCATTGTTCGGAACGCCCGGTTTGGAATAGGCGTCGTTACGGTCGTCGGCCACGGGATTGGGCGGATCATGGCCCGACAGATCCACAATGTTCGCGGTGATGGTGCCCTGGCTGGCTCTGCCTCTGCCTGTGACGGACACCTTGATAGTCATGGTCTGCGGCGTGGCGGGTGTTGTCCAGCGCACCCACGCAAGCTGGCTGTCGCCTTCGGGATAATAGACGTTGTTCACCGTGTAGGTTTGACCGCCGATGGTAAAGCGCACCGTCACGGGATGGTCGGGATCGGCCTGGCCGCCGCTGACCGTGACTGATGTGATGACCTGAGTGTTGACCCGATAGGTGTAGTCATAGCCGCTCACCTGGGGAGGCTCCGCCTCGCTGAACCGCACGATGCCGAGGCCAAGGGAACTGATGATGTCCGTGTTGGAGGCTGCGCTGGTGCGGGAGCCGGACCAGGCCGGATAGCCGAGATCGGGCGTTTCCAGGAACATCGCCAGCGGCAGGTTCTTGTGTGAAAGGGATACCATTACGCCGCGCAGCCCGCCGTCCAACTGCTGGTCGTAAAGCGCCGCCTCGGTGGCCGTCAGAGCAATCCTTACACCATGGAAGGTCATGTAGGCAACCGGCTCTAACAGTATTTTGTAGTCACCGTTGATGAGGGTATCGTAATTGAAACCGGTAACATCGGCAATCCGCATCAGGGTATATTCCGAGCAGAAATATCTCTTTATGACTTCAATGTTGGCATTGCCGCTGTCGGAGGTGATGATTCTCGGAATCGCTTGCCCCGGATTGACATAGGTGTATTGCTGCGTGCCGGGGGTCAAAGAAAAACCGTTGGTGTAGGATATTTTGCTGACCTTGCCGAAGTGGGCCTGGATGTTGTCGGGGCTTTGGTTGGTAAAATCAACCGGGGTGGTGACCAACGCGTGATCGCCGGCTCTGACCACCGTGACCCGCACCCCCTCGTCGCCGGGGTTCCAGAAGTTTTCGTCGGTGCCGCTGCCCATGCCACCGCCTCCATGGTCAATGTTCCCTTCGCCTTCGGCATAGGCGGTGAGGGGAAGCAGGGCGGTCAGCAGCAGAGTCAGCACTATAAAAATGCTCAGTATTCGTTTCATAAAGACCTCCTTGAACAGCAAAAAACACAGCATTTCTGCTGCGCTCCTTGGAATGTTTGGTCTATTGTCGAGGGCTAATCCATAGTCCCAACCTGTTTGTTGATATCACCGTCACCGTCTACTGTTGTGCCCGAACCGCGTGTTTCGGGCACCCAGCCGAAGCCGGGGAGATAAACCTGGCCGTCTTTTCTCTCGCCACCCTTCGGCTCACCGGTCTGCGTCGTATTCGGTTTTTTTACACTGTCGTGATCTACCGCTTGCACATTATCAACCTTTTCCCCGCTAGGCTTTTGGCTGGGATCGGTCTTTTGGGCTGCGGTGGGTTCCGCCGGTTTGGTCACTTCCGGCTGCAGGTTCTGTACCGGTTGATCGGTCTGCGCGGCCGTGTCATCGGTCGGTTTATTAGCCGGAATGACCACTTCGTCGCCCTCATGGGCGCTTGGGTTGACCTGGCCGGCAGCGGTAGACGGAGTGACCCCGTCGTTCGTTGGCTTTTCCGTTTTAAATTGAAAGGATATCGCTATAACCAGCGCTACACACACAATGCCGAGTCCGGCGATGGAAAGCCGTTTCTTTGTCTTGTCCTGGATATTCTTCATAAAAACCATCCATTCCGCCGCTGACTGCTGGCGGCACAAATAGTGATGAAAAGGATGTGCAGTCAACATCCCAGTAGTACAATGATTTTGAGGAGGAGGCACACTACAAAGCACGTTAGGAGGAGTTGCAGACTGCCTCTTGGCTCAAATCAGTATAAAAACCAGTGTGAGGATCGCCATTCAAGCACAAATAAGTGGCGCCACGAGGCCGTACGCTAATCATTGTTTTAGCCTTTCGTTAATGTGCGGCGATCCAGTCACTGCCTTCTCCTTCACGATTTCATCACAAGGAGGGAGAACCTTGAAAGTCGTTTACCCCATCTGCTGTGGCGTCGATGTACACAAGACTTTTCTCGTCGCCACGCTCATCACTACGCAGGGCATCGTTCCGAGTTACAAAAAGAAGCGCTTTTCCACCTTTAACAAATCCATTCTGGCGTTCAAGCAGTGGCTGATTGACAACAACTGGCCGCCCTCGACCAGACCATCGCCGGTTTGGTTGAACCCTTTGAAAGCGCCATTGCCCTGCTCTGTACCATTCCCGGAGTTGACCGCACCTCCGCCGTTGCGATCATCTCCGAGATTGGTATTGATATGTCCCAGTTCTCATCCGCGAAACGCTTGTGCTGCTGGGCGGGACTAACGCCCGGCAACAACCAATCCGCAGGCAAAAAGAAGTCGGTTCGCATCACGAGGGCCGGTGTTTATCTCAAGCCCGCGCTCGTGCAAGCTGCCCATGCCGCTGTGAAATCGAATTCTTCCGCTTATTACCACATCAAATATGAGCGGATTGCCAAGCGCCGTGGCAAGAAACGAGCCATTATCGCCATTGCCAGGATGATGCTCACCGCCGCTTTTCACATGCTCCAAACCGGTGAGATCTTCAATCCCTCCGACCTTTTTCAGGTCGACATGCCGATAGAGCTTCGCAATAAGCAAAAGGAGAAAGCTTTGAGGCAAGCTGCCAAACTCTTGATTGCCCAAGGCGTCGTAAGCCCCGAGCATATCAAGCTGCCCGCTTAACCATTCTGTGCTCTGCTTCCGTTAGGGCTTGTTTGCTATACTCTTTTTTGCGATTAAGGGCTTTCACCGGTTGCTGCGAATGTTTTCACGCCATAGCCTCCCAGAAAGGTCTGAGTGAAGCAGATGTTGTTTTAATTGCTCAGTTTAAATACGATAAGGACGATCCCAGCCAATTGACAGACCTGGAGGTCCTGGAAATGATCCAGGGAATCCAGACCACACCAAAAGAACGATTATTTGAGTTTCTGTCAAAGTTAAGAACTTCCGCTGGGAAACAGAATTCCGTAGCTTAAATCTATGTAAATACCCCGCTCCAGTATCTTTAGACAGGGCGGGGTTTACATTTCTATAACGAGGAGTTGAAATGATGATTTCTCTGATCACCAAGTGTATCCGTATGTGGCGTTGGAGACGGTTGTGGAACCGCTATTTCAAGGAGGTCAACAATCACACTGATAGTTAATAGTGAAGGGGCCGGATGAACAATATCCCGGTCCCCTTGAACGAAGGGAGTTGTTAAATTGGCTGTTATTTATCCGGATCTCTCCGGCCTTACAGTAAAGGAACTGATGCGACTGGCGCTGAGGGAAAGCGAGCATAGTCCCGTTGTCAAAGAGTTGACCGCCCGGTTTACTACCCCGAGGGAATTGGCCGAAGCTACCTTTAGCGAACTGACAGAGATAAAAGGCCTCGGCCCCGGCAAGGCGTCATCCATTCTAGCAGCCCTTGAACTGGCCAAGCGGTTGTACGCCCCACCATCTAATGATAAGCTAACAATCCGCTGTCCTCAAGATATTGTGTTGCTTCTCACGTAATTTGACGGTGGGATTCTCACCGTCAATGGCGTGAGAGTTGTTTTGCCAATCAGCCAAGCAAGTGAGAAATGTAACGCCACTCACATGGACCGCATATGCCATTCATTGTG